>JANNAJ010000388.1:0-2555 GCA_031384285.1 Verrucomicrobiota bacterium | reverse complement strand
ACCGAGCACATCGAGCAGTATTGGTGCCCGAGCATCACCAGCGCGGACCTGATCGGCGGGGAGCCCTTCCGCTTCAAGGCCGACACGAAGAAGACGGTCTGTTTCATCATCGGCGAGAACGAGTACCGCACCGGCGAGACGTTGCCGGAGTTCGCCAAGAAAGAGCTCGCCTGGCGCGGCTACCAGCTCTCGTTCGTCACCGCGTCGCCGAAGGTCGGTGACAACGATTTCAAAGGCTGGGAAGCCATCCCCAAGGCCGACGTGCTCGTCATCAGCTCGCGTCGTCGGAGCCCGCCCGGGCCGATGCTCGAAGCCATCCGCGCCCACATCGCCGCGGGCAAGGCCGTCGTCGGCATCCGCACCGCGAGCCACGCCTTCGAGGAACGCGACCAGAAGACGCCGACCGCCACGACCTGGATGCACTTCGACGAAGAGGTGCTCGGCGGCGATTACCAGGACCACTACGGCACCGGTCCGGGGAAGGTGACGGTCGTGCGGCACGATCGCGCCACCGCCGCCAGCCCGATCCTCAACGGCGTCGCCCCCGAGTTCCGCGCGAAGTCCCATCTCTACCGCAACCGCGGCCTCGCTCCGACGACCACCCGGCTGCTGGTCGGCCGCACCGAGGACGGACAATCCGAGACCGAGCCGGTCGCGTGGACGAACACGCGCGAACGTCGCCGCGTTTTCTACACCTCGCTGGGAAGCCCTGACGATTTCGCCGAGCCGAGCTTCCGCCGGCTGTTGCTGAACGGGATCCTCTGGTCGATGGACGACTTCATCCCGCCCGCGGGTTGATCCAGGGAGTTTTGACCGTATCCAGGTTCCGTGGATCGGACCGCTAGAACTCGACGACGAGATCGCGGGGCCGTGCTTCGTTGGGGAAGCGGACGTAAAGCAATCCCTCGGCGGAGTCGTAGCTGTAGGACGTGAGCGGCTGCCGTTCCAGACTCACGGAGCGGGGTGCCTTGGTCGTGGCGATCAGCACCAGCGCCGGGGTGTCGCTGCTGATACGCGCCGCGGATCCATTGGAAGCCTTCCAAGTCCGTCATCCGCGCGTGGCTTGGCCGTCACCACCTTGTTGCAACATCCCAGTTGGCAGGGTCGGCACATGGCTGAGACAAAGTCGGGGTCCGACGTGCGGTGGTTCTCGTCGGGAGCCATGAAGGTTCCCGCGATGGCTTCCGCGGCCGGAAGCGTGCGCCGGCATTTCCGGGGCATGGCCGTCCTCACCGTTCCGATATCCACCAACCTTCCGAACTGATGTCCTCGAAGACTTCCGCCGTGCCGCTCGCGCTCGCGATGGCCACCCTGTCCGCTTCGGCGCAGATCCTTACCATCGACCTGTCCAACTACCAGCGGGTCGGCCGGTACGATCTTCCCGAACCGACCCGCACGACCGCGCCTTCCGGCAGCCTGCTCGCGCAGGAATCCTCCGCGGTGACCTACAACAAGGACACCGGGACGCTCTTCGTGATCGGCGACGGCGGCTCCTCGATCGTCCAGGTCACGAAGACCGGCCAGCTGGTGGATTCGATGACCTTGGCCGCCGATATCACGAAGACTCGCGGCGTCTATTTCGACGATCCCGAGAGCCTCACCTACGTGTCCAGCGGGCCTGATGCCGGCAAGTTCGTGCTGGTCGAGGAGCGCACCCGCTTGGCCAGCCTCTTCACCTACGCAGCCGGTACGACGCTCGGGCCCGGGTCGTCGTTCCAGTCGGTGAAGCTCGGCACCTCGATCGGCAACATCGGGATCGAGGGGATGAGCTTCGATCCGGCCACCGGCGGCTATGTCGCCGTGAAGGAGATCACGCCGATGGGGATCTTCCAGACCGGCATCAACTTCGCCTTGGGCACCGCCAGCAACGGGTCGGCCTCGACGGCCAACTCCGTCAACCTGTTCGACCCGGCGCTCGCGGGGACCGCGGATTTCGCGGACGTCTTCGCCCTGTCCAACGTCCTGCCGAACACTTCGGGTCAGTATGACCAACTGCTCGTGCTCAGCCAGCAATCCGGCAAGATCGTCCAGATGGACCGCTCGGGGAACATCCTCAGCTCGCTGACCATCGCCTCCGACCCCGGCAATCCTCTCGACATCCCGAGCCAGCAGCATGAGGGGCTGACGATGGACACCGACGGCAATCTCTACGTCGTCAGCGAGAACGGCGGCGGGGACATCGATCATCCGCAGCTCTGGGTCTATTCCCAGGTCTCGCCGGTGCCCGAACCTTCGGCCTACGCTGTCGTCGTCGGCCTCGGCGCGCTTGCGTTCGGGGTGTTCCGCCGCGTCCGCAAGTCCTCGTCCTCGCTGTGAAGCCCCTTCAGAACCCGATGAACTCCATCCCGTTTTCGCGGTCTCTCCTCTGCGCGTCCCTCCTCGTGGCCGGCGCCGCGTCGGCTCGTGCCCAATTGTTCGTGACCGAGGTCGCCGCATGGGGCAACGGAGCTTCCTACGCTGCCGATTGGTTCGAGCTCACGAACACCGGCTCGTCCCCCATCGACATCACCGGATGGAAGATGGACGACAACTCCGAGTCGCCGGTCGGCGCGGTG
>JANNAJ010000463.1:0-1704 GCA_031384285.1 Verrucomicrobiota bacterium | reverse complement strand
TGCTCGATCACCTTGCGATACATGTCGGCGATGTAGAGCGCGCCGTCCGGACCATCCGCGATGAAGACAGGGCGAAACCAGTTGTCGCGACTGCGGAGCGCCTCCGTGCCTTCGTGAATGCGCCGCGCGGCAAACGTGCCGCCGACTTTTTCCAGACGGTCGCCGCGCACGAGATTGCCCGTCGGATCGCACGAGAACGCCGCGCCGCGATACGCCTCGGGCAGCGCGTCGCCGCGATAGACGTGGACCGCGCACGCCGCGCTGTAGGTGCCGAAGTGGCTGTCGGCCGTGGTGAGATTGTCGCTGATCGGATGATAGCGCGCCGCGCCCGCCGTGTAGCGGGTCATCAAGGTGTTCTCCGTGATCTCGGGACAGTTCTGCAACACGCCGGGCGGACTGAGGAACGGATTGCGCGCGACGTATCGGAACGCCAGCGGCGCGTGTTGCGACTGGATGCGGTTCATGCAGGCGAAGCGGTTGCCCGCGTCGTCGAAGGCGAGTCCGAACTGCGACTTGCCCTCGGTCAGTTCCATCTCCCCGGTGTCCGGCCTGAAACGCAGATCACCCTTTTCGGTGTCGAGGACCACGCCCGGGCGCTTCGGCGAAGCGATCTTTCCGCCGCGCAGACCGCCCGCGATATGGACCCAGCCATCGGGGCCGAGCGTCGGATGATTCGCGCGAAGTTGAGACGTGGAATCCGTGTCGAATCCGGTCAGCAAAAGCTCCTTCACGTCCGCGCGACCATCGTCGTCCGTGTCCGCCAGCCACCACACATCCGGGGCCGCCGTGACGATGATGCCGCCCCGCCAGCACATCACGCCGTTGGGGAACTTGATGCCGGTGGCGAAGTCCGTGCGCTTGTCCATGCGCCCGTCGCCATCGACGTCCTCCAGCATCGCGATGACGCCGAGCGGTCGGCCGTCCGGCGCGCCCACCGGATAATCGCGGCCTTCCGCCACGAACAACCGCCCGCGCTCGTCGAATGCGAGGGCCACAGGATCGATCGTCAACGGCTCTGCGGCCACGAGTGTGACCGCGAAGCCCGGCTCGGTCTCGAACGCCTTCAGCGCGTCGGCGGGTGAAAGGTCGCCGAGGGGCGCAAGCGGCGCGGCGTTCGTCGCGGCCGCCCGACCTCGGGATTCCTCGGCGTGAAGCGGGTACAGGGGAGTTCCGACCGCGACGAAGAGCGTGAGGAACCGGCGGAGCAGCGCGAATCTCATGATCATCTGTACTTCGACGTCCGACCACCGACCCGTGATCCGACGAGCAGCACTCATACCCCCATGAGCTGGATCGGGGGAGTGGTCCTCCACTTGCCCTTGGTGAAATCCGGGAAGTCCACGGGGCGGCTGCGGTCCGCGACGGATTTCTCGCTGAGGACGGCGATGGAACTCCAGGTGGCGGCGTCATAGACATCGAGATATTTCCGGGCCGCGCGAATCGTGTCCGGCCCAAACGCTTTCACTTTCGGCTCATCGGCGGTCGCCGCCGGCACCTCGATGCCATCAGACTTGTATTGGAACTTGGGCTTGGGCTTGGCCGTCGGCTTGGCTGGACTGACGACGGGAACCGCAGCGGCAGTGGGTGAGATATTCTCCGCCGCGAAAAGCGCGGTGGGCAAAACTGCGGCAAGGAGCGTGAGACAGATTTGGCGTGTGCTCATGCTGGGTTTATGAGTAAAACGATTCAAAATGTCGAGGCCGC
>JANNAJ010000387.1:0-14139 GCA_031384285.1 Verrucomicrobiota bacterium | reverse complement strand
GATGTCCAAGCTCGAGAAGCGCCACCACGGCATCGTCTACGTGCGCACCCAAGGGACCTTGGACGACACCCAGTGGGGCGACGAACTGCATCCCACCGCGGCGGGGTTCACCCAGCTCGCCGTTCTCTTCGCGACCGCGCTGACGGCGCGCTTCCCGGGGCGGCTGTGACCGGTCGGCAGGCTTGTCAGCTCTTGTAGACGATCAGCACGCCGAAGTCGTTGAGCAGCTTCTGCGTGCCCATCTCGATGTAGCTGTAGTTGATCGTGTTGATGCTCACGATGGAGTCCTCGCCGATCTTGCCGAGGGCCTCGGTCACGACCTTGTCGAAGTTGTCGTGGCCGACCTCTTTGCAGTCGATGTGCCGGATCGTCTTGATGTGGAGCTGCTTCGGCCCGCCGGCGGCGGCGACCTCCAGCGGCGGGGCGGATTTCTGGATGAGCGGTGCGGACGGACCGGACGTGACGGGCACGCTGAAGTGCTTGATCTCCTTCGCGCCGGCGGAGGCGTTGGACGCGAGGCCGACCTTCATGTTGGTCGCGTCCGGCTGCGGGACGGTCATCGGCTTGCTACAGGTGGGGCAGGTGAGCTGTTGGCCGGCGGCGCTGGCGTCGACCTCGAGGTCCTGGCGGCAGCTCGGGCACTTGAAGGAGATATCCATGGATCTTGTGGGAGTGTGGGCAGAGCATGGTCCTCGCGCGGCGGGAATGGAAGCGCGGAAGCGGCGAGAAGCCGCCTCCGCGACGCGCTCACTCGAACAGCTTGCCGAGCTTCTGCACGCGCTCGGCGACCGGCGAGCCGGCGGGGGTGCGCGCCTTGACGGCTTGGAAGACGCGCTTCGCGCCGGCGGGATCGCCGCGCACGAGCATCTGGGCGTAGTCGAGCTCGATGGCGGCCTTCCGCGGGTCGCGGAGCGCGGCCTGGTTGTCGGCGAGCCAGTCCTTCATCGCGGAGACACCGCCGTTCTTGGCCTGTGCGAGCGAGGCCTCCAGGGCCGGGTTCAACGCCGGCAAAGGATCCACCGGCGCGGCGACCTGCTGCGAACGCGGCGGCCCTTCGGTCTCCAGCTTGGTCTTGCCGTAGAAGATCACCAGTTTGCTGAAGCCCCAGATGGCCGTCAGCAGGATCAAGACGCCGATCAGTTTGCTCATTCGCCCTCCACGCGTTCGATGCGGGCGCCGAGCTTCCGGAGTTTCTCCTCCATGCGTTCGTAGCCGCGGTCCAGATGGTAGATGCGGTGGACCTGGGTCGTGCCGCTGGCCGCGAGGCCGGCGATGACCAAGGCCGCCGACGCCCGCAGGTCGCTGGCCATCACCGGCGCGCCGCTCAGCGGACGGCCGCCTTTCACGATGGCGCTGGGTCCTTCGATGGAGATCTCGGCGCCGAGCCGCGCGAGCTCGGCGACGTGCATGAACCGGGATTCGAAGATCCGCTCGGTGATGACGCTGATGCCGTTCGCGCGGCACATCAGCGCCATGAACTGCGCCTGGACGTCCGTGGGGAAACCCGCGTAGGGCAGGGTGGTGACATCCGTCGGGCGGATCCGCGCCGCAGGGCGGACGAGCAGCCCGCCGGCCTTGCGCTCGATCTTCACGCCGGCCTCGCGCAGCTTGTCCATCACCGCGGCGAAGTGCTCCGGCCGCGCGCCGTGGACGAGCACCTCGCCCTTGGTGGCCGCCGCCGCGCAGAGGAAGGTGCAGGCCTCGATGCGGTCGGGGATGACCTCGTAGTCGGTGCCGTGCAGGCGATCGACGCCGGTGATCGTCAGCGTCGGGCTGCCGATGCCGGTGATCTTCGCCCCCATGCTCACGAGGAAGTTCGCCACGTCGCAGACCTCGGGCTCGCAGGCGGCGCTCTCGATCACCGTGACGCCTTGCGCGAGCGTCGCGGCCATCATGATGTTCGCCGTGCCGAGCACGGTCGGACCGGCACGGCCGCCGAGGAAGAGCGTGGTGCCGACGAGGCGCTTGGCAGTGGCGTTGATGTAGCCGTTCTCGATTTCGAGCTTCGCGCCGAGGGCCTTCAGGCCTTTGAGGTGCAGGTCGATCGGCCGGGTGCCGATGATGCAACCACCGGGCAACGACACGCTGGCCTTGCGCAGGCGGCCGAGCAGCGGCCCGAGGATGCAGATGCTCCCGCGCATCTTGCGGATCAGGTCGTAGTCGCCGAAGCCCTTCAGCTTGGCGGCGCGGATGGTCAGGGTGCCGTCCTCGAACTTCACCTCGGCGCCGAGTGATTCGAGGATCTTGCCCATGAACCGGACGTCGCTCAGGTCGGGCACGTTGCGGATGACGCAGGTGTCGCCCGTGAGCAGCGTGGCGGCCATGAGCGGCAGCACCGCGTTCTTCGAGCCGCTGATCCGGACTTCGCCGTGGAGCGGCACGCCGCCTTTGATGAGGAAACTGTCCATTCTGGTCCCTGTGCCCGGAGGCCTGCGGCGGGCCGGACCGGACGGTCCGGAAGCCGGACCACGTCCCGTCATGCCTTCGCTTCGCCGGCTGCCTTCGGGGAGCGCACGATGAGAACGCGCTCGCGTCCGCTCAAGTCTTTCTCGACACCTTCGCTCGACCAGCCGGCCCCTGTGAAGATCCCGGACAGCGCCCCGGCCTGCCCGTCGCCGAACTCCGCGAGCAACCAGCCGCCCGGCACGAGCCACGGGACGGCCTCGGCGGCGAGCATCCGGTAGAAGTCCAGGCCGTCCACGCCGCCGTCGAGAGCGAGCCTCGGATCGAAGTCGCGCACCTCGGGGTCCAGCGTCGCGATCTCCGCGGTCGGGATGTAGGGCGGATTGGTGACGACCAGGTCGAATGGAGGATGCCGGATGCCGGATGTGGGATGAGCCGGCAGCGCGGCGAAGCCGTCGCCTTCATGGAAGGTGATGCGTCCGGCGACGCCGTTGCTCGCGGCGTTCTCCCGCGCGATGGCGAGCGCGGCGGGCGACTTGTCGATCGCGTGGACCTCCGTCTCGGGGCACGCCGCGGCGATGGCGATGGCGAGGCATCCGGAACCGGTCCCGAAATCCAGGCACCTTGGCGCAGGCGTCCTGTCCGCGTCGCCCGCCATCGGCCGACGGCTGGCGGCGGACAGCTTCTGCACCGCCAGCTGCGCGAGCATCTCGGTTTCCGGACGCGGCACCAGCACGTCGCGCGTGACCTTGATCTCGTGGGCCAGGAACGCGGCGGTTCCGGTGAGATGCTGCAGCGGTTCGCGTTGTCCCCGCCGCTTCACCAGATCACGGAGCGGGGCGAGCTCCGCCTCGGTCAGTTCGCGGTCGAACTGCAGGTAGAGCTTCAACCGCGGGAGCTTGAGCACGTGCGCGAGCAACAGCTCGACCTGGAGACGTGGTGAATCGACACCGCGTCCGGCGAGGAACTCGGTGCTGCGCCGGATCACGTCGAGGATGGTCACGAGGAGGGCAAGGTACCGGGGATGGGGTGAGCAGTAATCAGTAATCAGTAATCAGTAAACAGTGATCTGTACCTGTGCCAGGGCGGGCCGATTCCTCGTCGCGCTGCGAGCATCGGCGCGAAGGCCCCGGGGTCAAGGCCCCGAGCGTCGGGCATCGGTGTCCGGCGTTGCCCGGTCGACAAATCCCTTCCCCGTCCCTGCGGGTTCTGGCTTAGTATCGCCTTTCGGCCCGCGCACCGCGGGCCCTGTCTACAAGCCATGTCCATTCCTGCTGTCATCGTCAAACCGGGCGAAGCCGACCGTATCATCGCCGGCCATCCCTGGGTCTACGGCAACTCCATCCAGCGCATCACCTCGCCGCCGACCGACGGCGAGGTCGTCCACGTGAAGGACCACCGCGCCCGTTTCCTCGGCACCGGCATCTATAATTCCCGCTCCAAGATCGTCATCCGGATGATCGACCACGACCGGGCCGAGCTGGACCGAGCTTTCTTCCGCGCCCGCATCACCGCCGCGCTCGCGCACCGCCGGAAGTGGCTGCCCACGGCGACCTCCTACCGGCTGCTCAACTCCGAGAGCGATTTCGTGAGCGGCCTCATCGTCGACCGCTACGAGGACGTCCTCGTGCTCCAGACCAGCTCGCTCGGAATGGATAAGCGCAAGCACCTCATCGCCGAGGTGCTGCAGGAGCTGGTAAAGCCGGTCGCCATCCTCGAGCGGAACGACATGTCGTCCCGCAAGTTCGAGGGCCTCGCCGAGATCAACGACGTGCTCGTGGGCGAGGCCCCGGAGAGCGTGATGGTCTCGCTCAACGACCTGAAGTTCGAGGCCGACCTCGCCGGCGGCCACAAGACCGGCCTCTATCTCGACCAGCAGGTGAACTACGCCGCCGTCGCCCGGTTCGCCCAAGGCGCCGAGGTGCTCGACTGCTTCTCCTTCCTCGGCGGGTTCGCCCTGCACGCCGCATGCGCCGGGGCCAAGCACGTCCACGGCCTCGACCAGAGCGCCGATGCCGTCGCGGCCGCCACGCGCAACGCGAAGACCAACGGCCTGTCCGGCAACACCTCCTTCGAGGCCATCAACGTCTTCGACTGGCTCAAGGCCAACACCACGCACGCCCCGGGCGACCGCGTGAAACCGCGCTACGACCTCATCATCCTCGACCCTCCGTCCTTCACCCGGAACCGCGCGTCGGTGCAGGACGCCCTGCGCGGCTACAAGGAGATCCATCTCCGCGCGCTCAAGCTGCTCAAGGCCGGCGGCACGCTGGCGACCTTCTGCTGCTCGCACCATGTGGACACCCACCTGTTCGAGGAGGTCGTCCTGGCCGCCGCGTTCGATGCCCATCGCATCCTCCGCCGCGTCGCGCAGTACACACAGTCGCCCGACCACCCGGTGCTCCCCGCGGTCGCGGAGACCGAGTACCTCAAGGGCTTCGCCTACGAAGTGGTGCGCTGAGCGGGATAGGGCGGGCCGCCTTCCGCGGGAGGCGGCCGCGCTTGGCGTTCCGCGGGGGACGGATACCGTCCGGCCCGTGGCCCGTCCCGGTTCCCTCGCCGCCGCTCCTTCGCCGACACCCGGCGGACTCGTCCCGCTTCTGCTGGATTGGTTCGCGGCGAACGCCCGCGACCTGCCGTGGCGCCGCACGCTCGATCCGTACGCGGTCTGGATCTCGGAGGTCATGCTCCAGCAGACGCAGGTGAAGACGGTGATCCCTTACTGGGAACGCTGGCTCGGCGAGCTCCCGGATATCCGCTCGCTGGCGGATGCGCCCGAGGACCGCGTGCTCAAGCTCTGGGAAGGCCTCGGATATTATTCTCGGGCCCGCAATCTCCAGAAGGCGGCGAAGGTCCTGGCCGAGACCCGCGGCGGCCGTTTTCCCGACACGGCCGACGCGATGATGGACCTGCCCGGGATCGGTCGCTACACGGCCGGTGCCATCGCGAGCATCGCGTTCGACCGGCCGTCGCCGATCCTCGACGGCAACGTGGTCCGCGTGCTCACGCGCATCCACGGGCTGCCGGGCGACCCGAAAGGCAAAGAGCTCAACGGCCGGCTGTGGCAGCTCGCGGAGGCGCTGGTCGTCGAGGCATCAGGCCTACCGGGACGGCGATCCGGGGCCATCCGTTCGGCGGGCCCTTGCTCCCTGCTGAACCAATCGCTCATGGAGCTCGGCGCCACCGTCTGCGCCCCGCGGGCGCCCCGATGCGACGTGTGCCCGGTCGCGGTCCGTTGCCTCGCCGGCAGATCGGGGCGGGCGGAGGAGTTTCCTCAGGTGAAGGCGAGGGCGGCGGCCACCGAGCGCCGGTTCGTCGCGGTCGTCCTGTCCCGCGGCAAGAAGGTCCTGGTACGCCAAAGGCCGACCGGCGGCGTCAACGGGGGGCTCTGGGAATTCCCCAACGAGGAGCTGGCCGACCTGCGCGCGGATGCACGGTCGGTCGCCGCGGCGTGGACCGGCTTCGCGACGGATGGGTTCGTCGCGCTCCCGCCTGTGAAGCACACGATCACGCGCTACCGCATCACCGTCGACGTCTTCCGCGTCGAGGTCGGCGCGAAGAAGCTCCCGACCGGTATCGGGACGACGTGGGCCGGTCCGGACGAGCTGGAGAGGTTGGCGTTCACAAGCGCGCATCGGCGGATCGCCCGGCGACTGGCATGACGCCGTGGCGCGAGCGGGCTTCTTTTCCGGAGGCCCGTGCTCCATGGTCCGCCCGTGAAGCGAATCCAGCCTTGGTTCCCCACCTTCATCTATGGCGACCGCCTGCTCCGCAAGGGCGGTGCGGCCTTCAACCGTGAGTTGCACAAGGAGTGCCATCAGCTCCGCGACTTCGACAGGGAGGGCCAGCGCTGGTCCAAAGCGAACTACCCCGGCGGCTACACGAGCTACGGATCGATGGACAAGCTCCACGAGTTCTCGTCCACGTTCATGGACCTCGCGAAGCACATCGACCGCCACGTCCGCGCCTATGCCCGCGCATTGGAATGGGACTTCGGCGGGCGTCGTCTGGCGATGACCGACTGCTGGGTGAACATCATGCCCCACCGCACCGCGCACAGCCTGCACCTGCATCCGAACTCGGTGGTGAGCGGCACCTACTACGTGGCGACGCCGAAGGGGTGCGCCGGGTTGAAGTTCGAGGACCCGCGCATGAGCAAGTTCATGGCGGCGCCGCCGCGCCTGCCGAAGACGAGCGACGCCAACCGGCTCTACGTCACCTATCCCGCCGTAGCCGGGAAACTGCTGCTCTTCGAGAGCTGGCTGCGGCATGAGGTCGTCGCCAACCCGGTGAAGTCCGAGCGGCTGAGCATCAGCTTCAACTACGACTGGGCCTGAGCCTCCGCCGATGACGCCCGACTTTTGCCCGAACTGCGGCGCGGCCGTACCGGAACGCGCGCGGGCCTGTCCTTCGTGCGGCGCGGACGAGACCACCGGTTGGTCCGACGAGGCCCACGCCGACCGTCTCGGGATACCGTCCGACGACTTCGATGCGGATGCCTTCGCGGAGGAGGAGTTCGGCGAGCCGTCCCGCCGGAAGCGTCCGAACCAGCGGATCTGGTGGATCACCGCCTTGGTGCTGCTGGCGCTGGTGTTGTTCGCATGGTTCCGCTGACCCGCGCCCTTCCTGAGATGTCCCGCTTGTCCTCGATCCTCGTCTCGACGTCGCCTTCCGCACCGATGACCACGGTGCCGGAGGTCCGCGCGGTCCAGGGCGGCGGTCTCGAAGGGGACCGGTATTTCTCCGGTAAAGGGACCTTCTCGCCGGCGGTGCATCAGCCGGACCACGAGGTCACGTTGGTCGAGTCGGAGAAGATCGCGGCTTTCGCGGTGGCGTCCGGTCTGCCGTTCGACGCGGCGATGGCGCGGCGGAACCTGGTGACGGAGGGCGCGGACCTGAACGCGCTCGTCGGGCGGACGTTCCAGGTCGGCGAGGTGGTGCTCCGGGGGATCCGCTTGTGCGAGCCGTGCAACTATCTGGCGAAGACGACCTATCCCGAGACGTTGGTCGGGCTCGTTCACCGCGGCGGCCTGCGCGCGCAGATCGTGCGAGGCGGAATGCTGCGTGTCGGCGACGCGGTGCGGCCGGTCACTCCCGGGCTGTCTTGAGAGCGCGCGTCCGCGTCGGCGAAGCCGGTTGCCCGCCGGTCGGGTTTCACCGCACAGTCCGCGCCTCGAAACCATGAAGAACGTCGTCCTGCTCGGCAGCACCGGCTCCATCGGCACCAGCACGCTCAAGGTCGTGGAAGACCTGCCCGGGCGCCTGCGCTTGGTCGGCCTCGCGGCGGGCGGGAACGCCGACCTGCTCGTCGAGCAGACCGCGCGGCATCATCCGGCCGTCGTATCGATCAACGATCCCGCCAAGGCGGCGGACGTCCGGGCCCGCGTCGGCGCCGGCACGCGGGTGGTCTGCGGCACCGAAGGGCTCTTGGAGCTGGCCACGCTCCCCGAGGCCGATGTCGTGCTCATCGCCATCGTCGGCACGGCGGGATTGCTTCCGGCGCTGGCGGCCATCCGCGCCGGCAAGGACATCGCGGTGGCGTCGAAGGAGATCCTGGTGATGGCCGGCGAGCTGGTGATGCGCGAGGCAAAGGCGCACGGCGTCAAGGTGCTCGCCGTCGACAGCGAGCATTCCGCGATCTTCCAGTGCCTCGACGGCAAGCCCGCCGCGTCGGTGCGCAACCTCTGGCTCACGGCGTCCGGCGGGCCGTTCCGCGACAAGGCGAAGTGGCCGGCGGAGGTCTTCCCCTCGATCACGCTCGAGCAGGCGCTGAAGCATCCGTCGTGGGTCATGGGCCGGAAGATCACCATCGATTCCGCCACGCTGTTCAACAAAGGCCTCGAGATGATCGAGGCGCGCTGGCTCTTCGGGATCGAGATGGCCCGGGTCCAGGTCGTGGTGCATCCGCAGAGCATCGTCCACTCGATGGTCGAGTTCGTGGACGGCTCCATCATCGCCCAGATGTCGGCCCCGGACATGTGCCTGCCCATCCAGATCGCCTTGTGCCATCCGGACCGGGTGGGCAGCGACCGCGTGCAGACGGACTTCGCGAGGATCGGGACGCTGACCTTCGAGGAGCCGGACACGGACCGCTTCCCGGCGCTCAAGCTGGCGCGCCGGGCCGGCGAGGTCGGCGGGACGCTGCCCGCGGTGTTCAACGCCGCCAACGAGGTCGCGGTGGAACGTTTCTGCCGGCGCGAGCTGTCCTTCACCGGCATCACCTCGACGGTCGACCGCGTTTTGGCGGCGCACCAAGTGGTCGAGGACCCGGGCCTCGACCAGATCCTCGACGCGGACCGCTGGGCCCGCGGCGCGGCGGCCTAGGTCGCGAGAGCCGCCAACACCCGGCAGAGCGCCTCCATGCGGGGAACGGCCACACCGGCGGAACGGGCCGCGGACAGCGGTCGGAGGAACAAGCTGTCCAACTCCAACGGCGAACCGCGCTCGAAATCGACCAGCGTCGACGCACGGTAGCTCCCCATGCCCCGGGTCCGCTCGATCTCGGCGTCGGCGAGGCCCGGATCGATGGCGTGGCCGAGCGCCCCGGCAGCGGCGATCACTTCCGCCATCAACTCGCGCACGAGCGCCATCCATCGCGGGTCGGCGAGCAGTTGGTCCGTGGGCCGGCACGCGCCGCGCGATGCGCCGGCGGCGACCTCGCCGGCCAGGACGGCCTCGTATCCGGCGACGGACGCGACGCCGAGGCCGTTGAACGGGATGTTCCACACGAGCTTGATCCAGTGCGCCATCGCGAGGTCCGCGGCGACCTGGCAGGGGATGCCGGCGTGGCGGAACATCGTCGCGAGGTCGTGCGTGCGCGGTTCCGGCCAGCGCCGGAACTCGCCGAAGAGGATCTTGCCGCCGTCGAGATGCCGCACGACGCCGGGCGCGATGCGGTTGAGCGACACGAAGCACAGCCCGCCGAGGATCTGCGCGACCGGGAAGAGTTCTGCCAGGTCCTCCTCGTTGCCGAGGCCGTTCTGGAGCGTGAGGACCGCGGTGTGCGCCGCGATTAGCGGCGGGAGAAGCCGCTGGAACTCCCGGTTGGCGGTGGTCTTCAGGCCGATCAGCACGAGGTCGCAAGGACCGATCTCCTCGGGTGTCGCGGCGCAGCGCGGACGCGCCCGGAAGCTGTCGGTGAGGCCGCGGACCTCGACGCCGTTGCGGCGGACCGCTTCGAGGTCGGACCGCAGCAGCAGATGCGTCTCGTGGCCGTCGTGGCAGAGCTTCGCCCCGTAATAGCTGCCCAGCGCACCGGGTCCGACCACAGCGATCTTCAAGATGGAGGAGGAAAGGAGGACGGGGGAACGAAAACGGCCTCCTGGGGACAGGAGGCCGTTTCAAGGGGACAGACGCTTACTTGACGCCGAGGATCGCGTCCTTCGCGGCCTTGGCCACGCGGAACTTCACGACCTTCTTGGCCGGGATCTTGATCTCCGCGCCGGTGGCGGGGTTGCGGCCGATGCGGGCCTTGCGGTTCACGAGGACGAGCTTGCCGACGCCGGGGAACGTGAAGGTGTTCTTGGCGTTCTTGTAGGACAGCTCGGCGAGGACCTCGAGGACGGCCACGGCTTGCTTTTTGGAGATCTCCGCCTTCTCGGCGACGGCGGCGGCGATTTGGGATTTGGTGAGGGCTTTGGCCATGATTTGTGGAGTTTTTGTGTTGCTGTTGCTCGGTCTGTTAAGGGCCGAAATGCGGGCGCATTTAAGCAACGGACCAGAAGGCGGCAAGGGAAAACCCCTGTGAAACCGTGGCGATATCGAAGGCGGCACCGCGCGCTTCCGGCCGCCCGGCTTGACCCGCCTCGTCCGGATCCGCACTCTCGCGGCGTGCCAGGACCGACCACCATCACCGGCGACCTCCGTTATGAGGTCGTCCGCCAGATCTACGAGGGCGGCATGGGCATCGTCTACGAGGCGCAGCAGATCGGGACGCGCGGGTTCGTGAAGCGGGTGGCGATCAAGGTGATCCGCGAGCGCTATGCGGCGCAGCCCGAGTTCATCGAGAACTTCATCGGCGAGGCCAAGCTCGTCGCGGACCTCATCCACACGAACATCGTCCAGACGTACCACCTCGGCGACACCGGCGGCGGATGCTTCATCTGCATGGAGCTGATCCGCGGGGTGAACCTGGAGCAGTTCGCCCAACGCCTCGCGGAGGGAGGGCGCAAGCTGCCCGTCGAGCTCGCCGTGTTCATCGTCAGCCGCATCGCCCGAGGTCTCGCCTACGCGCACGCGAAGACCGACCGCGACGGGCACCTGCTCGGCATCGTCCACCGCGACATAAGCCCCAAGAACATCATGATCGCCTTCGAAGGCGACGTGAAGGTCACCGATTTCGGCATCGCCAAGGCGAAGGGCCTGCTCAAGGACAAGGAAGGCGAGGAGGTGGCCGGCAAGCCCGAGTACATGAGCCCGGAGCAGGCGGACTTCATGGTGACGGACAAGCGCTCGGACATCTTCTCCGCCGGCATCGTCCTGGCGCAGCTGCTCACCGGGCAGAACGTCTTCAAGGGATCGTCGCCCGAGGAATCGCGGCAGCGGGTGATCCGCCATCCGGTGCCCGATTTCACGCGCATCAACCCGGAGATCGAGCCCAAGCTCGACCAGATCCTCCAGCGCGCGCTCAGCCGCGACCTCGCCGGCCGCTACCAGAGCGCCGACGAGCTGCTCTACGAGCTGGAGTACTTCATCTACCACCGCGGCTACGGGCCCACCAACGAGACGCTGGGCAAGTTCATCCGGGAGCTCTTCAAGGAAGAGGCCGCCGCCCCCGCGGCATCCGCCTCGTCCCGCGGCCAGACCACGCGGATGGCGCCGCATGCTCCGGAGCCCGCGTCCCCGGCCGCGCCCAAGCGCGGCGCCAGCATTTTCGACCGACTCAAAGCCAAGATCTCATGAGCCGACCCGCCGCCAAAGGCCGCACCGTCACGCTGGGACTCCTGCAGCACGCCTGCGGTCCCGACCCCGAGGACAACCTCGCCACCACCCTCGCCGCCGCCACCCGCGCGGCGAAGGACGGTGCGCAGATCATCTGCACGCAGGAGCTCTTCCGGGCGCAGTACTTCTGCCAGGCCGAGGACCACGCGAACTTCGGTCTCGCCGAACGCATCCCCGGGCCGAGCACCGCGGCGTTCCAGAAGTTCGCCAAGAAGCACGGCGTGGTCGTCATCGCGTCGCTCTTCGAGAAGCGGGCCGAAGGTCTCTACCACAACACCGCCGCCATCATCGACGCCGACGGCTCCCTGCTGGGCATCTACCGCAAGATGCACATCCCGGACGACCCGTTGTATTACGAGAAGTTCTACTTCACCCCGGGCGACCTCGGGTTCAAGGCGTGGACCACGCGGTTCGGCCGCATCGGCGTGCTCATCTGCTGGGACCAGTGGTATCCTGAAGGCGCGCGCCTCACCGCGATGAACGGCGCGGAGATACTCTTCTTCCCCACGGCGATCGGCTGGCATCCGTCGGAGAAGCAGGAGTTCGGCACCAACCAGCACCTCGCGTGGGAGACCATCCAGCGCTCGCATGCGGTGGCCAACGGTTGCTTCGTCGCCTCGGTGAACCGGATCGGGGTCGAGCGACCGGTCGGCGGCGACGGCATCGAGTTCTGGGGCCAGAGCTTCGTGGCCGGCACCAGCGGCCAGATCCTCTCCAAGGCCTCCGTCGACCGCCCGGAGAACCTCATCGTCCCCGTCGACCTCGCGAAGGTCGACACCACGCGCACCCATTGGCCGTTCCTCCGCGACCGCCGCATCGACGCCTACGGCGACATCACGAAACGCTTCGTCGACTGAGCGGCGGCCGGCGAGGGCGCGCTCGCTTCGCTCTCCCGGCCCTGCCGGCCAAGGACGGGGGGCGGTACGAGGAGGCCCTCCGCGGTGGACGGGTGCTTGGATCCTGGCCCGGTCGCGCCGCGACACCGGACCGCACCCGGCTGAGCGGAAGGCTTGTCGAGAGCCGGTGCCCCGAGGCATCGTCCCGCCCGAAACCTTATCTATGGCCAAGTCCACGAAATCCAAGTCCGACCGCTACGTCATCATCATGGCCGGAGGGCGCGGCGAACGTTTCTGGCCCGTCAGCCGCGAGGCCACGCCGAAGCAGCTGATCACGCTGATCGGCGGCCGCTCGTTCCTCCAGCAGGCGGTCGACCGCGTGCTGCCGCTGGTGCCGATCGAGAACATCCTCATCATCACGAACGCGGTGCAGGCGCCGACCGACCGCAAACAGTTGCCGAAGCACCCGAAGGAGAACGTCATCGCCGAACCCGTCGGACGCGACACCTGCGCCGTCGTCGCGCTCGGCGCGGCCGTCGTCGGCGCTCGCTCGACCACCGCGGTGATGGCCGTGTTGCCCGCCGACCACGTCATCCCGGAGGAGAAGAAGTTCCAGCGGGTCCTCGCCGACGCCTTCGACGTGGCGTCCCGCGGCCAGGTGATCGTCACCATCGGCATCCATCCGTCCACGCCGGAGACCGGCTACGGCTACATCCGGTCCGGCAACAAGCTTCCGGCGCCGGCCGGCGCGAAACCCTACAAGACGGCCTTCTTCAAGGCGGAACGGTTCGTGGAGAAACCCGACCTCGCGACCGCCGAACGGTATCTCGCGGAAGGCAACTACCGCTGGAACGCCGGCATGTTCGTCTGGTCCTTCGTCACCATCTCCAACGCCCTGGAGAAGCATCAGCCCGAGATGGACGCCGCGTGCCATCGCTGGTTCGCCGCGGCCGCCAAGAACCCGGCCGCGCTCGCCAAGGTCCTCGCGAAGGAATATCCCGGGATCCGCAAGGTCAGCATCGATTTCGCGCTGATGGAGAAGGCCCAGAACGTGGTCGTGGCCGACGGGGCGTTCAGCTGGGACGACCTCGGTGCCTGGCCCGCGCTCGCCCGCCACGTGAAGCAGGACGCCGAGGGCAACGCCGTCGTCGCCGACTTCGTCCACGTGGATTCGGCCCGCAACATCGTCTACGACGCCCGCACCAAGGGCCGCACGCCGATAACGTTGGTCGGCGTGAAGGACAGCATCATCGTGCTCACCGACGATTCAACCTTGGTCGCGGCGAAGGGCGAGGCGCAGAAGATCAAGGAGCTGGTCAAGAAGCTCGCCGCGGATCCGGCGCGGAAGAAACTGATCTGATGGGGACCGGCCCGCCCGAAGGCGCGGACACGCGGAGAGGGACCGGGTCCCGGGACACCACGGCGTCGCACATCAAGGGAGCGCAACGGCGGTGATGCGGGGTTGTCCTGCCGGTCGGCGGCGCTAGTTTCCTCACGCCGCATGGATACCCGTCGTTTCTTCACGCTGCTCGCCAGCGCTTTCCTCGTCCTCAAGGGAATCCTTTCGGCGCGCGCCGAGGAGACCGCGGAGGACGCGCTGAGGCAGATGAAACAGGTCGTCCGGTCGCGCTTTCCCGACGTCCGGCAGCTCTCCACGGCCGAGCTCGCGACGTGGTTGGCGGACACGAACCGCCCCGCTCCCTTGCTTCTCGACGTGCGGACCCCCGCCGAGTTCGCCGTGAGCCATCTTCCCGGTGCCCGCCGGATCGATCCACCGAGCACCGCCGCCGAGCTGTCGCCGTCGTTGCCGGCCGACCGGCCGGTGGTCGTCTATTGCTCGGTCGGATACCGCTCGTCCGAGCTGGCGACGCGGCTGATCAAGGCCGGCCGGACCAATGTCTCGAACCTGGAGGGCTCCCTCTTCCAGTGGGCCAACGAAGGCCGCGCCTTGCGGTCCGCG
>JANNAJ010000383.1:0-4109 GCA_031384285.1 Verrucomicrobiota bacterium | reverse complement strand
GTTCCGGCGCCATCGACGTGCTGGTGGTCGATAGCGTCGCCGCCCTGGTGCCGCGCGCGGAACTGGAGGGCGAAATGGGCGACACCCATGTCGGCCTGCATGCCCGCCTGATGAGCCAGGCGCTGCGCAAGCTGACCGGCTCGGTCTCCAAATCCCATACGTTGCTGGTGTTCCTGAACCAGATTCGGCTCAAGATCGGCGTCATGTTCGGCAATCCGGAAACCACCACCGGCGGCAATGCGCTGAAATTCTACGCCAGCGTGCGCATGGACATCCGCCGCAAGGACACGCTGAAGGACGCCGCCGGCAACGCGACGGGCAACCACGTCAAGGTGAAGATCGTGAAGAACAAGGTGGCCCCGCCGTTCGCCGAGGCCGAGTTCGACATCATCTACAACCACGGCATAGACAAGGAAGGCTGCGTGCTCGACGTCGGCATCGAGAACGGCGTGGTCGAGAAGAAGGGCGCCTGGCTCCAGTTCGCCGGCGAGCTCATCGGCCAAGGCAAGGAGGCGGCCCGCAAGGCGCTCGCCGAGAAGCCCGAGCTGATGAAGAAGATCGTCGACGCCATCCTCGCCAAGCGTGCTGCTGCCGCGGAAGCCGGCACCGAGGCCAAGCCGGACGCGAAAGCCGAAGCCAAGGCCGAAGCGAAGGCGAAGGGCTGACGCGGGGCGATGCGCCGGCCTTTGGTGGGGGTGGGCGGGACACCTGCCCTACGTTGGCCGGCCGGCCCAGTAGGACAGGCTTCCAGCCTGTCTGCCTGCGGGCTTATAGCCCGTGGAACCGCTTGCCTGGCATGGGGCTGGAAGCCCCGGAACAGACAGGCCAGAGGCACTGTCCTACTTTTTCAGACAGGCTCTCAGCCGGAACCATGCAGATGGAACCGGGTGGCACGGCCAACTTGGCCGTTTTCGGCGGCAACTTGCCGCCGAGTTTCGGCTGGCCAGCGCGCGCACCAAAAGGGTGCATTCCCGGCGCACCGCGAGCGGCGGGCGAGTCGCACTGCATCGTTCCGGCTCAGCGTGCCTCAGCGCTCCTGGTAGAACTCCACCACGCGGTCGCGCGGCGAACCGAGCCGTGAGGACCGCGCGGCCGCGAGCTGCGTGCCCACACGGCGACCGGCGGCGGCGAGCTTCTTGGCCAAGGTGTCGCGCTGCTGCTCCAGCTCGCGGACTTTCGCTTCGAGGGTCCGGATGGTCCGGCCGTCCTTCGCGGACGGCGTCGCGGCGGCGGCCTGCTCGGCCAGCGCGAGGCGCTTCATCAGCACGGTCTTGTCCTGCTCCAGCCGGATGCGTTGGCCGTCGGCCTCGGCGACCAAGGTCTTCAGCTCGGTCTCCCGGGCGTGGCTGTCGCGGAGCGACCCGCGCAGACGCGTGGTCTCGCCCTCGAGCAGACGGAGCTGTGCAGTGAGGGCCGCGTCGCCGGCGGAAGGGGGTTCCGCCGGCGTACCGTTCTTCGCCACCGCCGGAGCGGCGAGACGGGTCGCGGCCAAGCGCTCCTCGGCGGTCTTCAGCTGGGCCTCGACTTCGGCGCGCTCGGTCTTCTCGGCCGCGAGCGCGGCTTCCAGCGCCTTGGCCGCGGCGAGCTGACCGGTCAGCGCGGTGACGCGCGACGTGAGCGTCCGGTTGTCCTGCTCAAGCTGTCCGCGGGCGGATTTCTCCTTGTCCAGCGCGACGGCGATGTCCTCGGCCTTGGCGGCGTTCCGGCCGGCATCGGCGCGGGCCACGGCGAGGTCGGTCTCCATCTTGCTGATGCGGACGATGCTCTCCTCGCTCTGGCGGGCGCGGAGATCGTCGACCTGCTTCTCGAGCTTCGCCTTGTCGGCGAGCAGCTGCTCGTTCTGCTTGGCGGTGTCGTCGAGCTTGTTCTGCAGCTTGCCGAGGCGGGCGGAGAGATCGGCGACCAGTTTGCCGCGCTCGGTCTCGGACCGCAGCTCGTTCACCTGCGACTTGAGCGTGCTGTTCTCGCCCTTGAGCTGCTTGAGATCGCCTTCTTGCAACCGCTTGAGCGCGGCCTCGAGGTCGGTCTTCTCCTTGGCGAGCGCGGCGGCGCCGCTCTTCTGCGCGAGCAGCTGGCGGTTCGCCTCGTTCAGCGCCTTCTGCGCCTCTTCCGCGACGACCTTCTCGACCAGGTTCTTCCGTTCGGCCTGCTGCTGTTCGAGCGAGGCGAGCAGGACCTTGTTGGTGACCTGGAGCGCGCTGATCCTCTCGACCGCCTGCTGCAGCTCGCGCGGATCGATCGGCACGGGTTGGGCGGTGAGGGCCTCGCGGAGTTTGGCTTCGAGCAGCTTCTTCTCGGCGGCGAGCTGGGTGATCTGGGTGTTGAGCGTGTTGAACTGGGTGATCACCTCGCCGCTCGGCGCCAGCTCCGACGGATCGCGGACGGTCGCGGCGACGGTCGGCGTCGCATCGGGATCCACGGGCAATGTAGCGGTGGCGGCCGTCTCCGGCAGCGCGCCGAGCTTCTCGGTGACGTAGCGCAGACGATAGGCGATGACGCGCTCGTTCCAGGTGGGGTAGCTGCGCTGGAGCTCGCGGAGCCGGGTCAGGGCCTCGCCATAACCACGCCGGGCGGAGCTGACCTGGCCGGTCTCGCGGAACGTGTCGGACTGCTGGATGAGGTTGTAGGCGGCGATGAAGTCGTCATCGGCACCCGCGGACGCGCGCCAGAGCAGCGCGGAAGCGAGGGCCAGCAGGACGGCAGTGCGGAACATGGGACAGGCTATACCTGCGCGCCGCCCGGAACGCCAGCGGTGGAACCACGCTTCGGGTGCGCTGTCCCCCGCGATCCGAGATCCACTTCTTTCCGCATGTATCGCGGACCACTTCCGACTGGCTCCAGCGCTTTGCCTGAACTGGTCCCCTGTAGGGCAGACAGTCTTGTCTGCCGGTTCGGGCGGCTTTCCAGCCGCCCGGATGGACGGCCACCGGTCTGACAGACCGGTGGACCGGCAGGCTGGAAAGCCTGCCCTACGTGGGCACCATAGGCGCGAAGCTCAGGAGCCGAGGAATCCGTGTGGCAGAATCGTCCACCTTGTTGTATCTTCGCATCGGCCCGCGTTTATCGCGGACCGCTTCCGACTGGCCCCGGCGCTTTCCCTGGACCGGTCCGCTGTAGGGCAGACATTCTTGTCTGCCGGTTCGGGCGGCTTTCCAGCCGCCCGGATGGACGGCCACCGGTCTGACAGACCGGTGGACCGGCAGGCTGGAAAGCCTGCCCTACATGGGGGTCCCCGCTACTGCTTCTCGCCGGTGGCCGAGACCCGGGTCGGCGTCACGAACACGTACAGGCGCTTCCGCACGTTGTTGGTGGATTCCGTTCGGAACAACCGACCTAGCAATGGCAGGTCACCCAGCCCGACCACCTTGTCGATCATGCGCACCGTGTCGCTCACCAGCGGACCGCGTAGCACCACCGTCTCGCCCGCTCCGGCCGACACGTCGGCCTGGGTGCTTCGGACGCGGAGGTGCGGCAGGGGCATCACGCCCTTCACCCGTTTGCCGTCGGGCGATGCGGCCTGCGCCTCTTGGCCGGGCTTCGGCTGGTCGTAGCCGAGGAACTCCGTGACCTTCGCGACGATGGCAAGGCGCGTGGTTCCGCCTTCGACGGTCGCGACGAGGTCCACCGACGGGCCGGTCGCGATCTGCTCCGTTTGGTACCCGATGCCGGCTTGGTTCGTGGCGCTGCCTTGGGTCGTGTCCACGCCGCTCACGATGCTCCGCATGTCGCTGACCGCGACGCGCGCCTGCCTGCCCGACTCCGTGATGAGCTTCGGCGCGGCCAAGAACTCCACGCCGCCCCGGCCCTCCAGTCGTTTCCTCAGCGCGGCGAACTGAGCGTCCGTGAGCGTGGCCGATTGGCCCTCGGTGCGGAGCAGGTCCACAAGCAGGTTCTGGCCGCTCGGCGAACCCGGCTCGGTGAGGAGGTTGGTGGCCGGCCCGCTCTGCAACGCGGGGTTGTTGGTCGGTGCCTGGCCGAACAGCCAATCGAGCCCGAGGTCGTCCGACCCTCGCTCGGTGATCTCGGCGAACTGGACCTCCACCGCGATCTGGGGCGTGGCGGCGGCGGCCTTGGGTAGCGCGGCGGGCGACGTCGATGCGGGGGCGGAA
>JANNAJ010000375.1:0-1836 GCA_031384285.1 Verrucomicrobiota bacterium | reverse complement strand
GGCGACGCCGTGAAATCCTTGAATCGCGTGCGCCCGAACATCAGGTCGCGGACCACCAGCAGCGTCCATCGGTCGCCCAAGAGGTCCAGCGAGCACGCGACGGGGCAGGGCGACCGGCGCTCCGGCGCGGTCTTCGCGGGCACGGGACGTCTCTTCTTGTCCGCCCTCGTCTTCGGCATGGCCGACAACCTAGCGCGACCATCGCTTGCGAAGCAAAAGCAAGATGCTTGCAGTATGGAAGTGAGAGGGGATGCTCGCCGGATGGATGAAGCATCGATGCCCCGCCTCGCACCGCCCGGTGCGGGCCTGCCCGCTCCCGAACGGTTCATCGCGCGGATCCTGTTCGAGCTGCGTCGCCGGACCGTCGACCGGGCCGGATCGGACGCCGGGTTCCGCGAGCAGCGGGAGGCCGTCCGCCGCTTGGTCGCCGGTCTCGACGACGCGTCCGCGGCCCGACGGGTCCTGATCGCGCGCCCGCGCGGCTTGGAGGACAGCAGCCGGTACTGGTCGGTCTGGATGACGCTCGATCATCTGCGCATCGTGCATCACGAGATCGCGCGGATCATCGGTGAGCTGGGGAAGGGGACCGTCCCCGCCGGCCAGGCGAGCACGGCCGCCGTCAAACCGGCCGCGGAAGTTGGCCGCGAGGTCGTCGACGCGTACGAGCAGTCCTGCGATGTCTTGCTGGCGGCGGCCGCGGCGGTGCCCGAGCTGAGGACGGCCGTCCGGTTCCCGCACCCGTGGTTCGGGCCGCTGGATGCCGCGGGCTGGCACCAGTTGGCGGCGGGGCACTTCGGCATCCATCGTGTCCAGATCGAGCGGATCATCGCCGGCCTAGGCCGGACCGTCCGGTGAACGACGAGATGCCGATCGATTTTCCACGACCCCGGACCTTATCCCTTCCGCTATGCCAGCACGATTCATGGAGACGATGCTCACGCCGACCGTGTTGGCGGCGCAGGACCACTACTATGGACGGCACGCCGCCGTCGTCGGCGCTCCCGGGCATGATCCGTTGGAGGAGGAAGAACGCGTCTTCATCGAGGCGCGCGATTCGTTCTACATGGCGACCGTGACGCAGGACGGTTGGCCGTACGTGCAGCACCGTGGCGGTGCGCCGGGCTTCCTCCATGTGGTCGGACCGACGCAGCTGGCGTTCGCCGACCTCAAAGGCAACCGGCAACTGCTCTCCACCGGGAACCTCGCTGCGGACGGTCGGGTCGCGTTGTTCCTGATGGACTATGCGAACCGCGAGCGGCTGAAGATCATTGGGCACGCCCGGACGGAGGACGCCCGGGGAAATCCCGAGCTCGTCGCCCGGCTGGCGCCGCCCGAGGCACGCGGCCTCGTCGAGCGACTGTTCTTCATCGAGGTGCTCTCGTTCGACTGGAACTGCCCGAAATACATCACGCCTCGGTTCACCGCGGCGGAGGTCGAAGCGGTCGCCGCCCCGCTCCGGCGGCGGATCGCCGAGCTCGAGGCACGGCTGGAGCCCGGGAAGTGACGGGCCGCGTCCGATGGTCGGCGACGTTGCTGGATCACGGGTCATGGCGATCGATCCGCGCGTTTCCGGATCCTGAGGGCGTGTGGTCTTAGCGGGTGGTATCCGTGGTTGGCGGCTTGTCGGCGGTCCGCGGACGCTTCAGCCTCGCCGCGCTTCATGAAGATCACCCGAATCCTGGCGTACCGAGTCGAGCTCCCGTTGCGGGAGACCACCTACAAATGGAGCGGCGGAAAATCGGTCACGGTCTTCGACAGCACCATCGTCCGGGTCGAGACCGACACCGGCCTCGCGGGACACGGCGAGGTCTGCCCGCTCGGGCCGTTCTATCTCCC
>JANNAJ010000350.1:0-2565 GCA_031384285.1 Verrucomicrobiota bacterium | reverse complement strand
CGGAGATCCTCCAAGAACGCGGCGACGAACTCCGGCCGGGCCCGGTCACGATCGAGGTCCTCGTTGCGCAGGATGAGCGTCCCGCCCGCCGCGACCGCCCGCTCATGGGCCGTCCAGAACGTCCGCGCATGGCCGAGGTGCATCAGCCCGGTCGGCGAGGGCGCGAGACGTCCGCGGTACGGACGTCCGGTCGGTGGCAGCGTGTCGTCGGGCATCGGCATGGGTTCGTGTCGGCGGCGCGTCAAGGGGCCACCGGACGGTCGGCGATGAACTTCGGCATCGGTCGTCCGAGGAAGCGTTCCGTCTTCCCGCAATCGAGCGAGACATCGGCCGGACGCGGCGCGCCGACGTAGGAGCTGAGCGAAGCCGCGACGACCCGCGGCGCCAGCTCCGGACGTGCCGCGGCGACCCGGCGTCCGATCTCCCAGCGCGACAAGCGTTCGCCGCCGGCGACGTGGAATGTCCCGCGCGCGCCGCCCAGCAGCAGTTCCCAGACGATGCGCGCCGTGTCCGCGGCGGCGATCGGGCAGCGGAACTCGTCGTCGAACAGCGTCGTCTCCCGCCCGGCCCGCCACGCGGCGGCGAGCTCTTCGTCGAAGCCGCGCACACCGCCCGGCGAAGCGCCGTGGTTGAGCGAGGTCCGGACGATCAGGTGCCGCGGATGCTCCCGCACGCAGAGTTCCGCCTCCACCTTCGTCTCGGCGTACACGCTCAAGGGACCGACCGGATCGTCCTCGACGTAGCCGCCCTTCCGGCCGTCGAACACGAGGTCGGTGGAGAAGAAGACGAACGGTATCCCCGCCGCCAGTCCGGCAAGATGCCGCGTCGCCTCGACGTTGCTCCGGCGCGCGCCGACCGGATCCGCCTGGCAGACCGGCGACCGGCTCGACGCCGCGCAATGGATCACCGCGTCGGGCGCATCGCGCTGGAGCCGCGCCGTCACAGCCGCGGCATCCTCCAGGTCCAGTCCGGCCCGGAGCAACGGCACCACCTCGCGGCCCGGGGCCCAGACCGGCGCCCCGGCGACCAACTGGTTCCCGATGAGGCCGCCGGCCCCGGTGACCCAGATCCTGCGGACCTCCGATGCTTCGGTTTGCACGCGGACCTAGTACCGGCGACCGGCTTTCCGGGAAAGGGGCATCGAACGCCAGACCTTGGACCTGAGACCTCAGACTTCGCCCCTCCGCCCCGACGCGAAAGCTTTCCCTGCCTGCGCCGCTGCTGGCACGCTCGCTGCCGATCCCATGAAAACTTCTCCGACCCTGCTGTGCCTGATCGCGAGCGTCGCCACCGCCGGAGGCGCGTGGTGCGAGGTGCCGGTCATAACCGTGAAGGAGCTCCAGCCGTTCGCCGCCCAGGTGCGACGCGTGGCCCAGGCGCTCGAGCACGCCGGTTCGCCCCTGGGCGCCGGCCAGATGCAGGCCCTCGACCGCGCGTTCGCCGAGACCGACCCCGGGCTTGCCAGCGCGCGGATCCAGTCGGTGCTGGATCCACAGGTGCTCTTCGCGGTCCACATCAATCCCGAGATGCGCGTGAAGGTCGCCCGCGGCGACGCGAAGCCCGCCTTGCTCGAGGCCGGCTGGAAGACCTTCCTCGTGAAGGTCCACAACCAATCCGGCACCACCGCGGAGCTCCGTGCCGCCAGCCCGCAGGCGGAGCGGCTGTACAATTCCCCTCCCGACAAGGTGCAGGACCGCTGGCTGCAACTGGAGATGGTGAATGGCCAGCCGTTGCTCCCTGCGCTCGGCGGCCTGGAAGTGGAATACCGGTTGATCCAGCTCTACTCGCGCGACGCCGGGAAGCGCGAGGCCCAGGTATCGTTCGATGTCGGACAAGGCACCCAGGACCTCGGGTTCCGCAGCGAGGCCGACGTGCTGTTCGACGCCGCCCCGGCGCGCCCGGTCACGTTGAAGGTCCGCGACGAGAACGGCGCGCCGACCACCGCCGCGTTCACCATCACCGATGCCCAAGGCCACGTCTTCCCCGCGCCGGCCAAGCGGCTCGCGCCGGACTTCTTCTTCCATCGCCAGGTCTATCGCGCCGATGGCGAGACCCTCCGGCTCCCGGAAGGCCGCTACACCGTCGTCTTCGAGCGCGGACCGGAATCGGTCCCCCAGACGCGCGGGCTCGTGGTCGGCGCGGGGCCGGCCGATTGGAGCTTCCAGGTCGTGCGGTGGATCGATCCCGCAAAGCTCGGTTGGATCTCGGGCGACCACCACATCCACGCGGCCGGCTGCGCCCACTACACCAAGCCGACCGAAGGCGTCCATGCCGACGACATGATGCGCCACGTGCTCGGCGAGGACCTCAAGGTCGGCGCGAACCTCACGTGGGGGCCGTGCTTCGACTACCAGAAGCAGTTCTTCACCGGAAAGGACGACCTCGTCTCGCGGTGGCCGTGGATCCTCCGCTACGACGTCGAGGTCTCCGGCTTCGGCTCCCACGAAAGCGGGCACCTCTGCCTGCTCCGCCTGAGGGACCAGATGTACCCCGGTGGCGACTCGTACAAGCACTGGCCCACGCTCGGACTCAACACGCTGAAGTGGGCGAAGCGCCAGGGCGCGG
>JANNAJ010000330.1:0-5257 GCA_031384285.1 Verrucomicrobiota bacterium | reverse complement strand
CGGTGCCAAGCGCCCGCGGTGAAGGTGCCGCGGCCTTTGTAGCCGTCGCCGCCCTGGCCGAAGTTGCTGCCCTGCCAGAACAGGTCGCCGTCATCCGTGTTGCTCAGCGAGCTGGTCTGGAGCAGCGAGGCCGCTCCGGGCCCGGTGGTGTCGACATAGAGGTCGAAGATCAACGTGTACTGGTTGACGCGCGTCCCGCCGCCGTTGGGCTTGATGCCGTGGTCCATCACGTAGCCGATCTTGCGGTCGAGGTCGCCCGGGACCTCCATGACCTTCGCGGGCTTGCCGCCGATGTCGGGCACCCCGAGCGCGGTGGTGGTCCCGAAGCGCGTGTTCTGTTGGGCGACCGGGTCGAAGTAGGCCAGCGCCTTGCCGACCGTCGCCGAGAGGTCGCCGCCATCGAAGTCCCACTGGCCGGCGACCTGGGAACCGGCCGCGCCGCTCACGACGATGCCGAAGTTCCAGGCGTTGGTGCGGCTGACGCCGGCGGAGTCCTTGAGCTCGAGGCGGACCGCGTTGTCCTTCTCGGACCGCGTCGCGTTGGGCGAGTAGCTCAGCGCGATCTTGCTGCCGGTCTTGGAGAGCGTCTGCGGCACGACCTTGGTCCCGTTGAGGTACAGCGCGACGCCGGTCGTCGCGACGGTGGTGTCACCATCGATGACGACGGCCTCGACCGGTGCGGAGGAGCTGTTGCCGTCCGAATCCGGTGCCGGACCGGCCTCGGCGACGTACGGCCCCTTCGACGCGGCGACGCTGGTCGCGCGGTAGGACTTCACGGCGGCGGCCTCGGTCGGGCTGTTGACCAAGGTGCGGGCACCGTCGGCGGCGATGGAGTAGAAGTTCAGGTTGGCGCCGTGACCGGTCTGCCAGTGGACGATGCGGAACGGGTAGATGCCCGCCGCGGGGGCGTCGACCGACCAGACCGTCTCGTTGTATTGGTTGGCCGTGAACGGCTTGATCGCCGCGCCCCGGTCGTACGTGGCGACCTTCGCGCCGAAGAAATCGCGCGGATTGGCCGCGACGAACACCTGGAACCCGTCGTCGTCGTTCACATCGGTGCGGTCCGCGCCGGAGCTGATCCCGAAGGTCGTGACGCCCTTGGGCAGCTCGAGGAAGCCGACGACCTCGGTCGCGAAGTTCAGGGTGTCGGCGCCGCTGCCCGGGATGCCGGGGAACGCTTCGGGCGCGAAGCTGGCGGTGATGTTCCCGTCGACGTCGAGCAGGTCGAACGCGGCGGCGTCCTTCTCGAAGTTGACCGTGTCCACGGCGTAGCTGCCGTCCGGGTTCGGGCCGGCGACCGCTTCGTTCGGGACGGCCGCGCCGGTGGCGGTGGTCAACGTGCCGTTGATCTGCTTCAGGGCGCGGATCAGGTTGTTGGCCACGGTGGAGTCCTGCGGCGCCTGCGCCGTGCGGATGATGAAGCCGCGCGCCGCGCCTGTGCCCGATGGCAAGGCGGCGGATGCGGGCAACGAGTTTGTCGCGGCGTTCACAGTTGTGAAAGCGGCGCACGCCAGCAGCGTGAGTGCTGAGAGTTTGCTTGGTTTCATGTTCACTTGTTTGGTTTCGCGTCCAGTCGGGACCGGTGCCGGGAACGTCTCCGCTCCCGAGCCGGGAGCAACAGGGTGCCCGTGGCCTAAGTCCTAGTCCATCCGCGAGACGGGGCAAGTGCCGGTGTGCGGAGCGGATCGCCCCGGGCGGAGGTCGGCACGGTCGTTTTCGCCCCGCGGCGGGCCGATGGACCTGGCGGCCTTTGTCGCCGACCCGGGCCGCGGACCGCACCCGATGCACTTCCGGCTTCGCACTTGGCTCTGCCTGCGCCACAGTCCGGCCACAACGTCGCTATGAATCGCCGCCTTTTCGCCCTGCTCGCGCTGTTCGCCTTCGCCGTCGGCTGCCGCACCAAGGAGCTGCCGCACATCAAGGTGACCGATTTCCAGGACAAGCGCCGCACCGGCAACCCGATCATCAAGATCGCCTGCGTCGGCGACAGCATCACCTACGGAGCGGGCGTCGAAGGGCGCGAGACCAACAGCTATCCGGCCCAGCTCGGCGAATACCTCGGCGCGGGCTTCGAGGTGCGCAACTTCGGCCGCAGCGGCGCGACCCTGCAGAAGGCCGGCGACCTTCCGTACTGGACCACCGATGAGGCGAAGGCCGCGGACGCGTTCCAGCCGGACGTCGTGATCCTCAAGCTCGGCACCAACGACACCAAGCCGCAGAACTGGAAGGGCAAGGCGGCCTTCATCGCCGATTACCGCGCGATGATCGACCATTTCCGCGGGATCAAGTCGCGTCCGAAGCTCTGGGTATGCCTGCCGGTTCCGGTCTATGGCGACCACTGGGGCATCAACGCCGCCACGCTCGACGAGGTCATCGAGGCGACGCAGGAAGCCTGCGACAAGTCGAAGATCCCGGTCATCGACCTCAACGACGCGCTCAGCGGCCATCCCGAGCTGTTCCCCGACCAGGTCCATCCCGATGCCAAGGGCGCGGTGCTGATGGCCAAGACGGTCTATCAGGCCATCAGGCCCTGAATCCGGTGGCCTCGGGCGGTCGATCCCGGGCTTTCATCGGGAGGCCCGGTTGCCCACGCTGACGGCGTGAGATCCTTCGTCCTGCTCCTGGCCTTGGCCGCTGGCCCGTTGGTGTCAGCCGCCGGGCCGCAAGGGTACTACCGCTTCCCGACGATCCACGGCGACACCGTCGTCTTCACCGCCGAGGGGGATCTGTGGAAGGTCGGCATCGGCGGCGGCGTCGCGCAACGATTGACGACGAATCCGGGCAGAGAGGCGCGCGCCGCGGTCTCGCCGGACGGCACGACCGTCGCCTTCTCCGCGACGTACGAGGGACCGACCGAGGTCTACACCATGCCGTTGGCGGGCGGGCTGCCGACGCGGCACACCTTCGACGGGACGGCCTCGCAAGTCGTCGGTTGGACGCCGGACGGAAAGGTGCTCTTCCGCACGTCCGTCTTCTCGACGCTGCCTGAATCGCAGCTCGTCGCGCTCGATCCCAAAGACGGGGCGCGCCGGGTGCTGCCGCTCGCGCAGGCGTCGGACGGCGTGTTCGAGCCGACGGGGAAGACGTTGTTCTTCGCGCGCCTGCCGAAGCAGGGCAGCAGCACCAAGCGTTACCAAGGCGGATGGACCGAGAACCTCTGGCGCTTCACCGAGGGCGATCCCGAAGCCGTGCCGCTCGCACCGGATTTCAAGGGCACCAGCCGCTCGCCGATGTGGTGGCAAGGACGCGTGCATCTCGTCAGCGACCGCGACGGCATCATGAACCTCTGGTCGATGGCGTCCGACGGTTCGGACCTCCACCAGCTCACGAAGCACACCGGCTTCGACGTGAAGTCCGCCTCGCAGCAAGGCGGGCGCATCGTCTACTCGCGGGGCGCCGACCTGCATCTGTTCGATATCGCGGGCGCGACCGACCGGCTGCTTGCGATAACGCTGGCGTCCGATTTCGACCAGCAGCGCGAGAAGTGGGTGAAGAAGCCGCTGGATTATCTCACCTCGGCGCATGTGTCGCCGACCGGCGACCGGCTCGTCCTGACCGCCCGCGGACAGGTCTTCGTCGCGCCGCTGGAGCGGGGCCGGTTCGTCGAGGTCCCGCGGAGACAGGGCGTGCGCTACCGCGAGGCCGGTTTCATGCCCGACGGCAAGTCGCTGCTCGCGCAGTCGGACGCTTCCGGCGAGGTCGAGTTCTGGAAGCTGCCGCCGGACGGCGTCGGCGCGCCCGGGCAGGTCACGACCAACGCCACCGTGTTCCGTCATCCCGCGGTGCCTTCACCGGACGGCAAGCGGCTCGCGTGGGGCGACAAGGACCAGAAGTTCTGGGTCTTCGATGTCGAGAAGCGCACGACCCGTCTGGTCGCCGAGAGCCGCAAGGACGCGATCACCGACTTCGCTTGGTCGCCCGACAGCCGATGGATCGCCTACGTGGCCGGCGCCTCGAACGGTTATCCGCGGATCCATCTCTACGGCGTGGCCGACGAGGCGCGCGCGGTGGTCACGAGCGACCGCGTGGACAGCTACAGCCCGGCGTGGTCGCCCGACGGCAAGTGGCTCTATCTGCTCAGCGACCGCGAGATGCGCTCGCTCGTCGGCAGCCCCTGGGGGCCGCGCCAGCCCGAGCCGTTCTTCACCGAGACCACGAAGATCTTCGCCGTCGCGCTGAAGAAGGACCAACGCTGGCCGTTCGCGCCGAAAGACGAGCTGCAGGCCGACGAGGCGGAGAAAAAGGGCGACAAGGACGAGAAGTCCAAGAAGGACGACGCGAAGGCGGATGCCAAGGACAAGCCGGCCGAGGTCGCCAAGCAGGGGCCCAAAGCCGCGGAGACCGACAAAGCGGGCGCGGTCACCGTGGCCATCGACCTCGACGGCCTCGGCGCGCGGCTCTTCGAGGTGCCGGTCCCGGCCGGCAACTATTCCGGCCTGATGGTGGTCGCGAAGCATCTGCTCTGGATCGCGCGCGACACCGGGTTCGGGGCGAAGTCGCACCTCAAGCAGCTCGAGGTCACGCACAAGGACCCGAAGCCCAAGACGCTCGTCGAGGATGTCGGCAGCCACGAGCTGTCCGCCGACGGCAAGAAGCTGCTCGTCCGCAAGGGCGACAGCTTCCACGTCATCGCCAGCGACGCCGCCGCTCCCGCGAAGCTCGACGACAAGTTCGACCTCGACGGCTGGACCTTCTCGCTCAGTCCGCGCGAGGAATGGCGCCAGATCTACACCGAGTCGTGGCGGATGCTGCGCGACCATTTCTACGACCGCGACCTGCACGGTGTGGATTGGCGTGCCATCCACGAGAAGTACCTCCCGCTCGTCGACCGCGTGAGCGATCGCGCCGAGCTCACCGACGTCATCGCCGAGATGGCCGGAGAACTCTCGGCGTTGCACATCTTCGTCCGCTTCGGCGACGAGCGCGAAGGTCCCGACCAGGTGAAGACGGCCTCGCTCGGCGCGCGGCTGACCCGTGACGAGGGCGCCGCCGGATGGCGCGTGGACCACATCTACCGCGCCGATCCGGATTATCCGGGCAAGCTCTCGCCGCTTGCCCGTCCGGGCATCGACGTGAAGGAGTCCGAGGTCATCACCGCGATCAACGGCCGTCCTTTGGTCGATGTCGCGCACCCTGGGATGCTTTTGCGCAACCAGGCCGGCAAACAGGTGCGGCTCGACGTGAGGTCCGCCGGTGACGCGACCATCCGCGCGGTCATCGTGAGCCCCATCACGGCCGACCAGGAGACCGATCTCCG
>JANNAJ010000327.1:0-5577 GCA_031384285.1 Verrucomicrobiota bacterium | reverse complement strand
GTGGAGTTCTCCTCGCCGTTCGTCGCCAAACTCTCGGGCGATGCCGACGGGGTGCTGCGCGGCAAGGCGGCGTTGCGCGACTACTTCGGACGCGGGTTGGCGGCATATCCAGCGCTGAAGTTCGAGTTCATCCGCCTTTATCCCGGCGTGCGGAGTTGCGTCCTCGAATACCGCAGCGTGGACGGTCTTCGCGCCGCGGAGGTGATGGAGTTCGATGCGGTCGGCAAAGTGTGCCGCGTGCAGGCGCATTACTCGCCCGGTTGAAGGCGACGGGCATCCCGCGGGGCAGCCGGTCGGGGCGCCGTCCCGACATCGGTGTGCCGATGTGCGTTCCGTCAAAGCCTGCGGAGCCGTGCCCCAGGCCGCATCCCAAGCGGTGCCGACACGTCGATGATCGGCGGCCGGACTCCCGTCAACGCAGTCGTGAACTCCGGTTTACAAGCACCCGGCGTCTCCGCCATCTTCGGTCCGACATGACGGCCGAACTCCGCCACGACTGGACGCTCCCGCAACTTCGCGCGCTGCACGACACGCCGTTGCTCGATCTCGTCTTCCGCGCGGCCGGCGTCCACCGGCGGTTCCACGATCCGCGCGAGATGCAGGTGAGCAAGCTCATCAGCATCAAGACCGGCGCGTGCCCCGAGGACTGCTCCTACTGCGCGCAATCGTCGCGCTACAGCACCGGCGTCGGCGCCGAGCGGCTGATGGACCAGGGCAAGGTGGTGGAGATCGCCGCCCGGGCGTAGGCGGCGGGCGTCTCCCGCGTCTGCCTCGGCGCGGCATGGCGCAGCGTGAAGGACAACGACCAGTTCGACCGCGTGCTCGGGATGGTCCGCGGCGTGACCGACATGGGCCTCGAGGTGTGCTGCACGCTCGGCATGCTCACCGAGTCGCAGGCCAAGAAGCTCGAGGACGCCGGCCTGTACGCGTACAACCACAACGTCGATTCCTCGGCCGAGTTCTACGAGACGATCATCACCACGCGCACCTATGCCGACCGCCTCGACACGTTGGCGAACGTCCGCAAGACCAACGTGACGATGTGCTCCGGCGGCATCATCGGCCTCGGCGAGACGGTCGACGACCGGTTGAAGATGCTCCAGACGCTCTCCGCGATCCGGCCGCATCCCGAGTCGGTGCCCATCAACATCCTCTCCAAGGTCGAAGGCACGCCGATGGCGGAGAACGCGGACGTGCCGGTGTGGGATGTCATCCGGATGATCGCGACCACGCGGCTCGTGATGCCGAAGTCGGACGTCCGCCTCACCGCCGGCCGCGTGACGCTCGATGAGTCGGCCCAGGCGATGTGCTTCCTCGCCGGCGCCAACTCCATCTTCTCCAGCGAGACCGAGTTCATGCTCACCAAGGCCGTGCCTTCGCCGAGCTACGACGCCGACAAGGTCCTGCTCGATGCGCTCGGCATGACGATGCGAGCCCCGTTCACCAACCACCATTCGACGCGCGCGGCCGAGCTCTCCGGCCGCGGACCGGAGGCGACGGAGGAGGTGGAAGTCCCGTTCTGCGACCGCAAGGGCGCGGTCTGCGCGGTCGGTTGACCGGTCAGGCGATCACCGGGATCCCTCCGGCTCCGGCGACCGGCGGTGTCGGCGATGATTCCCCGAGAAATTCGGCCAGACTTGTCCGCGACGGTTCGAGGCCTTCGGCGGCGATGGCGCCGAGGATCCGCTCCTCGGTCATGATGATGCGGTCGCGCTTGTAGAGCAGGTAATCGCCTCGCATCGCGTCCGGGGTGAGGTTGATCGTGACCAGGTTCGCGCCCGTCGCGAGGCCGCGACGGTAGCCGGGACCCGGACCCGCCAGGTTCAAGGCGCTCACCGCGGGGATCACCCAGTCGGGCCGCATCAAGCGGAGCGCGGCCATCGAGTTCAGCGTCGGCTCTAGGGCCGCGCCGTCGGCGCCGGACAGCGGCGTCTCGTCGCCGGGGACGAACGGGCTGACGCTGCATCCGATGAGCGGCAGATCCGCGGCGAGCCGGAAGTTCTGCAACGCCGAGGCGAGGGTCTGGCCCGGCAGGCCCGCGATGAATCCGGAGCTGACGTGCCATCCCGAGGCCACGAGCGCGCGGATGTGGGCCGTGCGCTCCACCAGGCTGCCGGGCGCTTCCAGCCGCTCGTAGAGCTCCGGGTCGGCCAGCTCGAACTTGATGATGTAGGTCGTCGCGCCGGCTTCCTGGAGCTCGTGCGTGAGCTTCGCGTCGAGCGTGCCGAGGCAGACGCTCACGCCGAGACCGGTCTCGCGCCGCAACGTGCGGACCAGCGGCAGGACGACCTCGCGGGCGGCGACCGGGTCCTCGCCCGACTGGATGTTCACATCCGTGATGCTCTCCGGGCGATGGTGGACCAGCAGCTCGGCCAGCTCGTCGTGGCGGGCGCGGTACCGGGCGAGGGCGCGGTTGTCGCGGCGCATGCCGCAGTAGTGGCAGTTCTCGCGGCAGAAGTTCGACAGCTCGACCACGGCGCGCACGAACACGGATCTCCCGGACCGTTCGCGCATCGTCGCGGCGGCGCGGGCGTGCAGGTCCGCCTGCTCTCCGCCACGGGCGGCGAGATCGGCTTCGGTCGGGAACCACGGGTCGGTCACGGGACCGATTAAAGGGGCCGTGCCTGCCGGACCAAAGCCGAATCTCCGCGCCTCCCGGATCGGCGTGGACTTCGCAGGACGGACCCGGGACCGTCCCAGCGTGCCGACCGTCGTCCCCGGAAGTTGTGCCGTGGTCCCGTGCCTCGACGAGGCCGCGACCATCGGCGCCGTCGTGCGCGGCGCGCTCCAACATGTGCCGTGCGTTGTGGTGGTCGACGACGGGTCCCGCGATAGCACCGGCGCAGCGGCCCGCGATGCCGGCGCGATCGTGGTCCGCCACGAGGTCCCGCTCGGCAAAGGCGCGGCTTTGGCGTCGGGCTGGGAACGCGTGGCCGCGATGGACGCCGCTTGGGTGATGATGCTGGACGGCGACGGCCAGCACGCGTCGGAGGATATCCCGGCGTTCTTCGACGCCGCTGGATCCACCGGGGCGCCGTTGGTGATCGGCGACCGGATGGGCTCGGCCGGCGCGATGCCTTGGGTGCGGCGCGCGACGAACCGCTGGCTCAGCGCGCGGTTGTCGGCTCTGGCCGGCGTGGAGCTGCCGGATTCGCAATGCGGTTTCCGGCTGGCGCATCTGCCGACGCTGCGAGGGCTCGGGTTGCGGAGCGTCCGCTACGAGATCGAGTCGGAGATGGCGGTGGCGTTCGCGCGCGCGGGACACCGGGTCGCGTCGGTGCCGGTGCAGGTGAGATACGGACCGGAGCGCAGCAAGATCTCGCCGCTGCGCGACAGCTTGCGGTGGTGGCGCTGGTACCGGTCGGTGGCGCGCTGAATCCGTCGACCGAAGTATTCCGCTTGCGCGGTCCGCGGGCGCAAAAACATCGTCCGCCCCCTGAGCACGATGGCCGATCCCGGACAATCTTCCTCGCCGATCGCCTGCGCGTACCGACGTGTCCTGCCGGTGATGCGGCGCATCGGCACGACCTTGCTCGTGGCGTACGCCATCGGCCGGCTCAGCGACCTGGCGATGCGGGCCGACGCGCGGCTTTCGGATCCGCCGGGGTTCGGGCGGGGCATGCTCCACGGAGCGTTGATGCCGGTCGCGTGGCCGTCGCTGCTCATGGGCCACGACCAGCCGATCTACGCGGAGCGCAACAAGGGCCGCCTCTACAAGCTGGGATATTCCGCGGGCATCAACCTCTGCGGCGCGATGTTCTTCGGCGGCCTCTTCTGGCGGTTCAACCGCTGGCGCGAAGCGTCGAAGGGTCGTTGATGTCCGGAGGGGTCCGGTCGCGGCTTGCATCGGTCCTTTCCTCCGGCAGCGTTGCGCGTGATGCATGCCGCAAGCTCCTGGCCGCGCTGGTTCCTCGCGACGGCGTGGATCGCGTTGGCGATGCGGGCGTCGGCCCTGATCCTTTTCGGCACGGAGGATCCGCGGCGGAACACGGTGCCGCCGACGGGAGATCTGGCGGGCAGCGGCTGGCAATGGCAGAACGACAGCGGCCAATGCTCGACGGCGATCGGTCCCCGGCACGCGGTGACGGCGCGGCACCTGGGCCTCTCGGCGGGCGGCGAGGTCCGGTTCGGTGGATTGTCGTACTTCGCGACGGCGGTCACGGATGCCCCGCAAAGCGACCTGCGGTTGGTCGAGCTCGCGGGTCGGCTCCAGGCGGCCGCTTCCATCCACACCGGCACCAACGAGGCCGGCCGCACCATCGTGCTGCACGGGCGCGGGACGCTCCGCGGGCCGGCCGTCTTCGCGGACGCTCCGGGTGGTCCCGAACTGCGCGGATGGCGCTGGGGCGCGGCGGACGGACGCCTGCGCTGGGGCACCAACACGGTTTGGACGGCGTATACGCCGAAGCCGGAGGACGGTTTCACCGGCGACGTGCTGCTGGCCAAGTTCAGCAAGGACGGCGGCGACGACCAGGCGTCTTTTTCCGGCGGCGATTCAGGCGGCGGCGTCTTCCTCAAGGACGACGACGACCGATGGAAGCTCGCGGGGGTGATCTTCGCGGTCGAGGCCGAGTTCCGCACGACCGCGGACGGCGAGAGCTTCTTCGCGGCGTTGTTCGACCGGACGGGTTTCTACCAGACCGTGAAGCCGGACGAATGGGGGCTCGATCCCGAGGCCGCAGAACGGCCCGAGACGGTGCTCTACATCACGCGCGTCTCGGCGCATGCCGACTGGCTGGCGACGCAGATGGCGAACCCGCCGGCGGTCGCATGGCCGAGGCTCTTCAGCTCGATCCAGGTCACCGGCGGGTACGCCGAGCATCCGGCCTACGCGGTCGATGTGGCGAAGAAGACGATCACCATCCTCGCGCCGGACGGGCCCGCCAGGTTCTTCGCGCTCGACGGCGCCTCGGTGGTCGGCGCGCCGATCCAGCAGGACGGCCGGTTGGTCTTCCTCTACGAATGAAAAAGCCCGCGCCGATGAAGGCGCGGGCCACGGAGGAAGTGCGACCGGATCAGACCACCTTGGTCTTGCCCGGGATGGCGACCGGATAGAAGCCATCCGGCCCGGCGAGCGTCTTCGGCATGGTGTCCCACGAGTAGCTGTCGGGATGGAGGTCGACGTTGGAGTTGAGGGCGTCTTCCCAAGAGACCTCGACGCCCGAGTAGGTCGCCAAGCGGCCGAGGATGGCGGTCATCGTGGACTTCGCGCCGTTGAACGCCTCGTTGTACGGGGTGTCGTTGCGGATGGCCGCGAAGAGGTCGTCGTGCTCGACCTGGTACGGGTCCTTGTCCTTGCCGGCGTAGCGCCAATCCCAGCCGCCTTTGGCCTTGATCCGGTAGCCGCCCACGTCGCAGGTGCCTTCCGAGCCGACGGCGTGCTCGCTGACGCTGCTCCAGCAACCGCGTATGTGGCGGCATTGGCTGAAGTTGGTCGCGCCGTTCTCGTAGAAGAACTCGACCGCGTGGTGGTCGTAGATCTCGCCATACTCTTTGGCGGTGCGGACTTGGCGGCCACCCATGCCGCGGGCCTTCACCGGGTAGCCGTTCAGCACCCAGTTCGCCACGTCGAGGTTG
>JANNAJ010000296.1:0-13795 GCA_031384285.1 Verrucomicrobiota bacterium | reverse complement strand
TGCCGATCGGTGTCCGCGGAGAAGCCCTGATGGATTGGACGGATCTCGGCGTGACGCACCGGCAGGCGCCGAACCATCCGTTCCCGCTCTCCGACGAGGTCCGCCCCTACGAGGAGTACCCGTGGGAACGAATCGACGAGCGCTGGAAGCTCGAGAAGGAGCCGCTCCCTGCGGGGCAGTTGCCGTTCTCGCTCGGCATCTACGAGCGCGCGCCGGGGAACTTCCGTACCGGGACGTGGGCGAACTTCTGGAACGAGAAGTCCGGCGACGCGCTCGGCGTCTTCATCGATGACGTCTCCGGCTGGTGCGACCACGAGTACGCCTGCGAGGTCGTGTCGCCCACGCTGCTGGTCCGCTACCACCGGCTCGCGGGCCGGTTCGTCTGGAAGTGGCCGCTGGCCCGGGGCCGCCGTTCGACCTGCCTCGCGTTCTACGACCACGACCTGGACAAGCAGGCCATGGCCCGGCTGGAACGGGATTTCCAGAAGGTGCCGCATGGAGGCGCGACCTACTCGGTGCCGCTCACGTTCACGTCGCACGCGCTGTTCCTGCAGAACCGCCACGGATCGCTCGACCTGGACCGGGTGAAGGACTGGGTGCTCACGTATCCGAAGGACGCACCGCAGGCGGGACCGATGCTGGAGGGCGGACGCTCGCAGGATCCGGCCGAACTGGAGCGGCGGGTGATGACTTCGGCGTACGCCTGCACCTTGGCCGTGTCCGGCACGCGGCAGATGGCGGGGCACGGGCCGATCCCGGGCCGGAGCATCGTGAACTTCAGCCCGGTCCCCAGCCGGCAGATCCCGGGCTGGGTGGACGGCTTCAACCTCGCGGTCGGCGACCTCACGGACCGCCAGCGTCGGCGGTTGACGGCGATGTTCCTGCTGCTCGCGCACGTCCATGCGGGCGACGAGTTCATGCCCGTCGTCGGGATGCTCGCCGGGCATCCGAATTTCCTCGCCGACGTCAAGTCGGTGCCTCCTTCGATGGCGTGCCTGTTCCCCGCGCATCCGATGGCTTCGACCTGGGCCGACCACTGGGAGAAGTGCGTGGAACTCAACACGCGCTTCCACACGCGGCCGCCTGTCAAGGCATGGGACGCGCTCGGGGGCCGGTGGACGGAGAACCTCGGCACATACGTGTGGGCCTTCCTCGGGCCGACGCTGCGGACCTCGTTCTTGCTGAAGCAGCGGGACGGACACGAACGCCTCGCCTCGCCCCAGGTCGCGCGGTTGGCGGATTGGCTGGTCTCGGCGCTCTCGGCGCCGTTCAACGGCGAATCGCCGGATGGATACAGCAACCTCAAGGCCGTGGACCAAGGGCGCGAATGGGGTGTCGTGCCGCCGGGTGGAGGCCCGGCCCGGGTGCATCCGCCGCAAGGAGCCCACTCGGAGCAGCGGATCCCGCCGCGTGAACTTTGGCATCTCGGCCAATGCCTCCGCCGCTACGCGCCGCTCGCCGCCGAGCACGCGATGTGGGCGGCGCGCCCGACCTCCAACGACATGGAGGGAGCGACCGATCGCCGCGGTCCGTGGGACGTGATCTATCGCTTGCCGGAGAACCGCGGCACCGATCCGCACCTGCGCAGCGCGAAGCACACCGGCTACGGCGTCGTCCTCCGCGCGGCGGTCGGGACCCGGGACGAGTTGTCGGTCCACCTCCAGCAGATCGATTCCGGGCCGAACTACCGGTGGGGCCGGGCCGGCGAAGGCGGCTGCGGCATCCTGTATTTCTACGCCGGCGGCAGATCCTACAGCTACACGGCGCCCGAGGACGTCGGCGACCGCGACGACGAGGACACGGAATTCTGCACGAACTTCGGCGTCTACAAAAGCGGCCGCTTCCATTCCATCGGTATGAACGTGTTGTCCCGTCCGATCTACGACCTCGGGACCGCGCAGTTCGCCGAGATCGTGCCGCGCACCGGCCCGGGATCGTACTCGGCGCCGGAATTCCTCGGCCGCAGCGTGCTGCTCGCGGGCCACGAATACTTCGTGCTCTACGACAGCGTCGCGCACCAGGCCCTCACGCATCGGCTCACCTGGTTCGTGCGCAAGGGCGACCAACTCCCGGAACTCCAACTGCTGCGCGGCGCGGTGGGCAACCGCGAGACGCAGCGGACCGAGCTGTCCACTGCGTCGAGCACCGGGATATGGTTCGATGGGCTCGGCGATTCGCTCGCGGTGGTCAGCCATCGAAAGGACGTCCGTGCCGAGGTCGCGCCGTTCGGCTGCCGCGTGCATCTGCCGGGAGCCGAGGACCTGGTGTTCCGCGACTCCGGGCCGGTCCGTTTCGACGCGGAAGGCTGCGTCTTCGACGGCACCGCCGGTCTGGTCCGGAAGACCGCGGGGGCGGTCCGGTTCGCGCTCTTCCACGGCACGAGGATCGGTGTGCCGGGATTCATCGTCACCACCGAGGACACCGATCTCGGTTTCAGCGGCATCATCGTCCCGGGCGGCGTCCCGTCCGGCGAATACTTCGCGCCGAAGGCTTCGAGCGTCCGCATCGTCGCGCCCGGGCTCCCGGAACAGGTGGTCTTCCACGTGGACGGCGAGGCCCGGACGGCGCGGCGCGTTTCCGGGGCGTTGTGGGTGGACCTACCGGCCGGCCGGCACCACTGGGAACTGACCGGTTCGCTGCCCGTCCCGTCCGCGCCGGTCATCGTGCGGACGGAAGATCTCGCCGGCGGCGGTCGCGTGGTCGTCGGCCCGGTCGCTTCGGCGACCCGATACCGGCTCGGGTTGAGCCGCGACGGGGGCGCCTCTTGGACGGAGGTGCTGACGGGGACGATCGACCAGCTCGCGGTCACGGGTCTTCGGGACGGCGAGAAGGTCCACGTGCGCGTGACCGCGCTGAACGACGAGCATGCCGGCGAGCCGGGACCCGGGTATCCGTTGTACGTCAGCAAGGAGGCGCCGGCGGCACCCGACGGGTTGCGCGCGGCTCTGTCCGAAGGCGCGGCCGCCCTCAGTTGGGGCGAGATCTTGGGAGCGTCCGGATATCGCCTATACGTCCGGTATCGGACGGAGAAGGGAGCCACGCTCTTGTACCAAGGGACGGAGCGATCATATCTCGACCGACGTGCCGGGATCCGCGGGCCTGCCAGCGTTCCGTCTTCGACGCCAGTCGTCGGCGAGCCTCCGTTGGCGGAATATTGGGTCACGGCGCTGAACGGAAACGGCGAAAGCTTGCGCTCCCGGGTCGCGGACACCGATCCCGCATCCTGGCGCAACTGGGACCCGAAGCCGGGCGAACGGTTCCGCCGGGTGACGCGGTTCGAGCAGGGCACCCAGCCGTCTCCCGGTGAAGAGCCGCGGTACTATCCCGATTGAACCTCGGGGGCGGCCAGGACCGTGGATGACGAAGCGATGGCGGCGGAAAGGTGATGATCCGGAGACGCCGATGGCTCCATGGATCGCCGGCAGGAGTGCGCGCTTCCAGCTTGCTTGGCTCGGGGCTTCCAGCCCGCTGGTCGGAGGCCGGCGCGGACCGGACGTCAGCGTCTTGAAGGCTCGCCCTTGGCGTCGCGGAAAGTGACGACGAGTTCGTCCGGCTTGGCGTAGCCGAGCTCGCGGACCTTGCGTTCGACGTGGCGCGGATCGGTCTTCAACGACTGGATATCGTCCATGACCTTCTTCAGGTCGGCATCCAGTTTGGCGACCTCTTCTTTGCTGCGCTCGAGCTTCTCCCGGAGGTTCTGGTCCTGCCGGATGAGCGGGAGGTAGTTGACCCCGATAGCGCCGAGGACCGCGAGCACGATGAGGACGACGAGCACCCGGTTGAGCCAATCGAAGACGGTCAACCGGGATCCAACGCTGGCAGGGGTGCTCATGTGTCGACGTTGCCTTTTCCTGGTCAGTGAGCTTGGAGTCGGTGCCGCTGGTCAAGCACACATCCAGAGACGGGTACCGTCGGCGCCGTCAGGTCAATGCGCCTTCGCGGCCTCCGTTCATTGCCAAGGCGTCAGAGCCTCGTCGCGCCAGATCTCGGCGACAGGTTGGCGACGCCGCACGACGGCGGATTTCTTGCCGTTCACCAGCACCTCGGCGGCGAGCGGTCGGCTGTTGTACGTGCTGCCCATCACCGACCCGTAGGCGCCGGCGCTGAGCAGGGCCAGGTGGTCGCCTTCGCCCACCTTGGGCAGCGGACGGTCCTTGGCGAAGAAATCGCCGGACTCGCAGATGGGTCCGACGACGTCGGACGACACGAGCGCGCCGCCTTTCTTGGTGAGCGGGACGATCTCGTGGTAGCTGTCGTAGAAGGCCGGGCGGATGAGGTCGTTCATCGCCGCGTCCACGATCACGAAGTTCTTCTTGCCGGTCTTCTTGATGAACTCGACGCGGGTGACGAGCACGCCGGCGTTGCCCGTGATGAAGCGGCCGGGCTCCAGCAGGATGCGCAGTCCGAGCGGCTTGAGCAGCGGCACGAGCGCGTCCGCGTAGGTCTGCGGGGTGAGCACCTTTCTTCCTTCCGGCGTCTTCCACCACTTGGCGTCGCCGCTGGCGAGCGCGGGTTCGTACACGATGCCGATGCCGCCGCCGACGCTGAAGAAATCGAACCCGTGGCGGGCGTTCAGCTCGGTGACCAAGGGGACGACCTTCTCGACCGCCTTGCGGAACGGGGTGACGTCGGTGAGTTGGGAGCCGATGTGCATCTGCAGGCCCCGGAGGCGCAGGTTGGGCAGCTTGGCGGCGCGGGCGTAGACGTCGCCGATCTGCTCGAAGGCGATGCCGAACTTGTTGTCGTAGGTGCCGGTGGTGATCTTCGCGTGGGTGCCGGCGTCGACGTTCGGGTTCACGCGGACGGCCACCGGGGCGATCTTCTTGAGCTTCACCGCGACCTTGCTGATGCGCTTGAGCTCGGCCTCGGATTCGACGTTGAAGCTGTAGATGTCCTGCCGGAGCGCGAAGGCGATCTCCTCCTCGGTCTTGCCCACGCCGGCGAAGACGCACTTCCGCGGGTCGCCGCCGGCGGCGATGACGCGCTGGATCTCGCCGCCGCTCACGGTGTCGAAACCGCTGCCGAGGTCGGCGAGCGTGCGGATCACCGCGAGGTTCGAGTTCGACTTCATCGCGAAGCAGACGAGGTGCGGCAGCGGGGCGAGCGCCTGGTCGAGCTTGGTGAAATGGCCGGTCAACGTTGCCTGCGAATAGACGTACAGCGGTGTCCCGTGCTTCTTGGCGAGCGCCGCCAAGGAGACGTCTTCGCAGAACAGGTCGCGGCCGGAATAGTGGAATGAATGCACCGGCGCGGGTTCTGCCATATCGGCCGAAGGTGCCGCAAGCGCGCAGGCGCGACCGGGTGGCGAGGCGGAGGTTGTCGCCGGCCGCGCGCTCGCCGACACTGGGCGCATGACACGCACCGCCGTCCTCGATGTCGTCGGCCTCACCCGGGGGCTGATCGGTGAGCACACGCCGCGGATCCGGGACTTCCTCCGGCTCGGTCACCACGCGGTGATCGACCCGGCGTTCCCGGCGGTGACCTGCACCGCGCAATCCGATTACGTCACCGGCCGGCGACCGACCGACCACGGCATCGTCGCCAACGGCTGGTACGACCGCGATCTGTCGGAGGTGCAGTTCTGGAAGCAGTCCAACCGGGTCGTTGCCGGCCCGAAGGTGTGGGACGAGCTGCGGGCGCTGTGCCCGGGCTTCACCTGCGCGAAGCTTTTCTGGTGGTACAACATGTATTCCACCGCCGATTGGTCGATCACGCCGCGGCCGATGTATCCGGCGGACGGCCGGAAATTCTTCGACATCTACTCGTGGCCCTACGACATCCGGCCGGCCATCAAGCGCGATCTCGGCGAGTTCCCGTTCGCCGGTTTCTGGGGGCCGGCGGCGGGCCTGCGTTCGCCGCAGGGCGGACCGGATTGCGTGACGCGCTGGATCGCGGCCTCGGCGAGATGGATCGAGGAGAAGCATTCGCCGACGCTCAGCCTCGTCTACCTGCCGCACCTCGATTACAACCTGCAACGCCACGGTCCCTACGACCCGAGGTCCGCGGGCCATCCTCCGGGACCCGAGGTGGTGCCCGACCTGCGGGCCATCGATGCCATCGTCGGCGACCTGCTGGATTTCTACGCGAAGCGCGGCGTGACGCCCATCGTGCTGAGCGAATACGGCATCACGCCGGTGGACAAGCCGGTCCATCTCAACCGCGAGTTCCGCAGACGCGGATGGCTGACGGTGAAGGAGGAACTCGGCCTGGAGATCCTCGACGCGGGCAACTCGAAGGTCTTCGCCGTCGCGGACCACCAGGTCGCTCATGTCCACGTCAACGACCGCGCGCTGCTCCGCGAGGTGCAGGACCTGTTGGAGAGCACCCCCGGCGTCGCGGAAGTCTGGGACCTCGCCGACAAGGTCCGGAACGGCATCGCGCATCCGCGGGCGGGCGACCTGGTCGCCGTGGCCAAGGAGGACGCGTGGTTCACGTACTACTATTGGATGGACGACGCGAAGGCGCCTGACTTCGCGCGCTGCGTGGACATCCATCGCAAGCCGGGCTACGACCCAGTGGAGCTGTTCCTCGATCCCGCGCTGTCGCCTCTAGCGGCAAAGGCGAAGATCGGGTGGCGGCTGCTCCAGAAGAAGCTCGGCTTCCGCATGTTGATGGACGTGGTCCCGCTCGACGCGACGCTGGTGAAAGGCTCGCATGGCTGCCGTCCGGCGAGCCGTGACGACTGGCCGCTGGTGATCTCTCTGGCGGCCTTGCCCGGCAGCGAGCTGGCGTCGACGGATATCTACTCCGTCATCCGCGACACGGTGCTGGGTGAAAAGAAACAGTGACCCGCGCACCGGTGGGCGTGAGCGGGGTGGTCTCTGCCGGCGTCCCGCCAAGCTGAGACGGCGACCCCGTTGCCGGGGTCGCCGTGATGTCACCTATATCCGGGACCACACGTGCTCGTCCTGGACCGTGATCTCCGTGGGATGGTGTCCCACGGGATCGGTGCCGGCATCACTCCGCCGTGATGCTGATCGGCTTGGGCTTGGCCTCGGCGGTCTTGGGCAGCGTGATGGTCAGCACGCCGTCTTTGTAGGCGGCTTTGACCGCGCCGGCGTCGACCGCCTGCGGCAAAGAGACCTGGCGCTGGTAGCGGCCGTAGCTGCGTTCCGTGCGGACGTAGGTGCCTTCCTTCGCTTCGGTCTCCTGTTTGCGCTCACCGGAGATCGAGAGAACGCCGTCGTGGAGGGTCACCTCGACGTCCTTCTTGTCGACGCCGGGCAGTTCGACGCCGACCTGGTAGCTGTCGGCGTCCTCGCGGAGCTCCAGAGCGGGCGTGAAGGCCGTCGGGCATCCTCCGCGCTCGGAGCGATCGTTGTCGGCGAGCCGGGGACCGAACAAGCGTTCGAGTTCTTGGCTGAGGTTGAAGAACGGACCGGCGGGATAGGCGCTGTTCTGGCGTGCGGGAACGAGGAGTTTCATATTGATGTGGATGACTTCCGGTTTTCTGTGCGTCGCCGTCTTGGCGTCGCTCTGCGTGGGTCGATGCACAAGGGATGCCGCGGTCTCGTGCGGCCCTTTTGCCCGCGAAAACGCGGAAAATGCTCAGTTTCCAGCCGGGAACGGGCGATGTGCGGTGCCGCGATGTGACGGAAGGATCCGGTCCGCTGGGCCAAACGCCGCCCGGTTGTCCCAATGCCGGGCCGCTCAGCCGCCGAGGTAGGCGTCGCGGACCTGCGGGTCGGCGCGGAGCTTGGCGGCATCATCGGCCAGGATCACCCGGCCGGTCTCGAGCACATAGCCTCGGCGGGAGATCTCCAGCGCGAGGTTCGCGTTCTGTTCGACGAGGAGGATGGTGAGGCCGCGGGAACGATTGAGCTCCACGATCTGTGCGAAGATGGATTTCACCAGCAGCGGAGCGATGCCGAGCGACGGTTCGTCGAGCAGCAGGCACTTCGGGCGGCTCATCAGGGCGCGGCCGATGGCGAGCATCTGCTGTTCGCCGCCGCTGAGCGTTCCGGCGAGTTGGGCGGCGCGTTCCTGGAGCCGCGGGAAGGTGCCGAAGACGAACTCCAGCTCGCGCGCGATCACGGCCTTGTCGCGCTGGAGGTAGGCGCCCATCTGCAGGTTCTCCAGCACCGTCAGGTTGGCGAAGACCATCCGGCCCTCGGGCGAATGGGCGAGGCCCTGTCCGACGAGCTTGTGGGCCGGGACGCCGGTGATGTCGCGTCCCTCGAAGAGGATCCGGCCGGACTTCGGCTTCACCATGCCGGAGATGGCGCGGAGCGTGGTCGTCTTGCCGGCGCCGTTGCCGCCGATGAGCGTGACGATGGATCCCGCCTCCACGCGCAACGACACGTCGTGCAGCGCGGTGATGGCGCCGTAGTTCACCGTCAGATTTCGGATCTCCAGCATGGGCTAACAGCGAAGGCGCGAAGGCGCCAAGAGAAGAACAGTCCGCATCGGCCTTCGCGTCTTCGCGTCTTCGTTGTTCATCCGATCTAGCGTGTTCTTGGCCGAGATAGGCCGCGATGACCGCCGGGTCCGCCCGAATCCCGGCCGGCGTGCCTTCAGCGATCTTGCGGCCGTATTCGAGCACGTGGATCCGCTGGCAGATCCCCATGACGACCTTCATGTCGTGCTCCACGAGGAGGATCGCCAGCTTGAACTTCTCCTGGATGAACTGGATGAGCCTCATCAGCTCGACCTTCTCGGCCGGGTTCATGCCGGCGGCGGGTTCGTCGAGGAGCAGCAGCTTCGGCCGCGTCGCCAGGGCGCGGACGATCTCGAGCCGTCGTTGGTCGCCGTAGGGGAGGCTCTTCGCCGGTTCGTCCTGCACGCGCTCCAGGCCGAAGATGCCGAGCAGGTCGCGGGTGCGCTCCCGCAGCTCGGCCTCCTCGGTCCGGAACTTCGGGCCGCGTGTCAGCGAGTGCGTGGCGTCGTGCCGGAGGTGCAGATGGAAGGCGACGCGGACGTTGTCGAAGACGGTGAGGCTGGGGAACAGGCGGATGTTCTGGAACGTCCGGGCGATCCCGCGGGCGGTCAGGTCGAAGGGCCTCAGCCCCGCGGTCGGCCGGCCGTCGAAAGCGATGCGTCCCTCGGTCGGCTGGTAGACGCCGGTGACCATGTTGAACAACGTCGTCTTGCCCGCGCCGTTCGGGCCAATGAGCCCGACCAGCTCGCGCTCATCGACCGTGGCCGAGACCTCCGAGACAGCCGTCAGGCCGCCGAAACGGATGGTCACGCGATCAAGTTGGAGGAGCGGCGGCATCGGCGGTCAGGTGGACTTGCTCTTCCACAGCGGCCAGATGAACAGCCCTTGCGGCCGGGTGATCATCAGCACGATGAGCAGCAGCGAGTAGATGATCATCCGGTAGTCGCCGAAGCTCCGCAGCGTCTCGGAGAGGACCCCGAGGAGGATCGCGGCGATGATGACGCCGACGTGCCGGCCCATCCCGCCGAGGATGACCATCACGACGATCTCGATGCTCTTGTTGAAATCGAAGCCGCCGGGGTTGAGGTAGCCTTTCAGGTGGGCATAGAGCCCGCCCGCCACGCCGGCGAAGAACGATCCGACGACGAACGCGGTGATCTTGTAGCGCGTGGTGTCCAGGCCCATCGCCTCGGCGGCGACCTCGTCATCCGCGACGGCGAGGAAACCCCGGCCGTAAGTGGAGTTGAGCAGTCCCCAGACGACATAGACGGTCACGGCCGCGGCGCCGAAGGTCCAGAAAAGGTCGGTGTAAGCGGGCACGCCGATCAGCCCGCGGGCGCCGCCGACGGCGTCGACGTTCTGGAGCACGACCTTGATGATCTCACCGAAGCCGAGCGTGACGATCGCGAGGTAATCGCCTTTGAGGCGCAACGACGGCGCGCCTACCGCGAGCCCCGCCAGCGCCGCGAGCAGACCGCCGAGGAGCAGGCTCGCCGGGAAGAGCACCCAGTGCAGCAGGGCCGGCGACCAGCCCAGCTTGGTGCCGAGCGTCGTGGTGAGCATCGCCGAGGTGTAGGCGCCGACCGCCATGAAGCCGGCGTGCCCGAGCGAGAACTGGCCGGTGAAGCCGTTGATCAGGTTGAGGCTGACCGCGAGGACGATGTTGATCCCCACGCCCATCGCCACGTCGAGCACGTAGGAATCCAGGCGCCCCGAGAACGCGGAGACGACGCCGGCGAGGACGAGGGCGGCGAGGAGCCAGAGTTGTGGGCGGGGAGGCATCGGCGATCAGACCTTCTCCACCCGCACCTTCCCGAGCAATCCGGCCGGCCGGAACAACAGGATCAGGATCAGGATGGCGAAAGCGATGGCGTCGCGGAACGTCGAGGCGCGGGTGCCGGACACGAAGGTCTCCACCATGCCGATCAACAGGCCTCCCAGAGCCGCGCCGGGCAGGTTGCCGATGCCGCCGAGCACCGCCGCGACGAAGGCCTTCAGGCCGGGCAGCGTGCCCATGAGCGGGTCGATGCTCGGATAGTTCATCGCGTACAAGATGCCGCCGGCCCCGGCCAGCGCGGATCCGAGCGCGAAGGTGAAGGAGATGACCGCGTCGTTGTCGATGCCGACCAGCGAGGCCGCGGTGGCGTTGAACGACACCGCGCGCATGGCGGTGCCGATGCGGGTGCGGTGGACGATCCACCAGAGCGCGCCCAGCAGCACGACGGTGACGCCGAGCACGATGAGCTGGTTGCTGGAGACGACGAGCGGGCCGAAGTGGAGGTTCGTCTCCGGGAAGAGCTTGGGGAACGCCTTCGGGTTCGGGCCGAAGCCGAGCTTCTGGTTCTGCGCGACGTTCTGGATGAGCAGCGACACACCGATGGCGGTGATGAGCACGGTGAGCGTCGAGCGGTTCCGCAGCGGCCGGTAGGCGAGCTTCTCGATGACCATGCCGAGCACGGCGCACACCGCCATCGCCGCGAAGAGCACCGCCAGGCCGCCGGCCAACGAGCCGGCCCCGAGCTTCGGCGCGAGGTAGTAGCCCGCGTAGGCGCCGATCATGAAGACGTCGCTGTGGGCGAAGTTGATGAACCGCAACACGCCGTAGACCATCGTGTAGCCCAGCGCGATGAGCGCATAGATCGCGCCGAGCGAGAGGCCGTTGATGAGCTGTTGCAGGAATTCCGTCATCGGGTGCCGACATCCGCCGGCGCGGGGCGCAGCCTGACGGCCCGGCGTCGCGGTGGTCAAGGTGCCGCACGCGCGCCCTGCGGTTCAGGGCGCCACCGTCTCGACGAAACGGAACCGGCCGTCCTGCACGCGGATGATGGCGGCGGGCTTCCGCGCGTCGCGGTGCGCGTCGATCGTGATCATGCCGGTCACGCCGTCGAAATCCTTCGTCGCCGCCAGCGCGTCGCGGATGGCCCGGCTCTCGGCGCTGCCGGCGCGGCCTATGGCGGTGAGCTGGGCCCGGAGGTCCTTGTCGCCGCCGGAGAACCGCTGGTCGGCCACGATCTCGCCGCCGTCGGCGATGAACCGTTGCCGGAAGTGATCCGCGAGCCCGACGCTGTACGACGCGCCGACGTCCACGAGCAGGCCGACGCGCTTCGCCTTGAGCGAACGACGCGCGAAGGTCGCCATCACCGTCCCCTGGAACGGATCGGTGAAGCACACGCGGAAGATTTGGTCGCCGACCTCGGTGACCTTGGGGTTCGTCGCCGCGGGCGAGACGACGGGGACCCCGGCCGCCTGGGCGATGGGCGCGCCCTCCAGGCAACGGCCCGAGGCGCCTTCGCCGATGATGGCGACGACGTGGTCGCGCGAGGTCAGTTTGCGCACGACCGTCGCCGATTCGCCGGCCTTCGACTGCGTGTCCTCGACGACGACCTCGACCGAGCACCCCGCCGGCGGCGGCGAGGTCTTCGAGGGCCAGTTGCACGCCCATGTGGGTGTACTGGCCGAGGCCGGCCTCGCGTCCGGTGAGCGAGGAGAACTCGCCCAACCGGATGGGGGTGGCGGAGCCGGGGGCGTCGGCTTCCTTGCGTCCGCAGCCCGCCGACGTGCCCAAGAGCGACAACGCGAGCAGAACGCCGCCGAAGCGGCGCCGCCGCGCCGCCTGCGCCGCATTTGAGATCACGATGCCGTCACTTTCTCGCTCCGCGTTCCGCGCTCCACGTCAGATCGGGGCCTCGTCACGTCGGCTCCCACGGTTTACGACGTGGTGAGGACCGGACACAACGTGCGCAAAGTCCTGTTCCGGACCTCTTCTCCCGGCACGTGTTTGCTCATCTCCCACCCCAAAGAATCTTGACTTTCACACCCAGAAGTCGGGCGCTGTCTACCACACGGCTGGTGCCCTAAGGAGAACCAGGCCTTATCCTCGCCGCACTCGCGGTTCAGCCACGCCGCGCGTCCTGCGCCGGGTTTCGTCAGCGCGAGTTGGAACAGGAGTTCTTCGCAGTTAGGGTTCATGGTTTGGATTTCAGTCGGACTGAAAATCTGCCGTTCTGGGTTCGTGTCCTTGGGCGCCTCGCTCAGGGGCCATTCGATAGGCCCCTTTTCCGCAGCCTCAATCTCTGCGAAGCTGGCGGACTTCCAAACGATCACATCATCAACGCTTCCACTGATGAGGGTGTCGCTGTCGAGGAACGATGCGTAATGTGCCGTGTACCTGTGGCCTTTGAGCGTGGAGACCTCCTGGCCCGTGAGGAGGTCCCAAAGCTTGAGCGTGCCCTCACCGGTGCCAGCCACCAGCCTCTGTGTGTCTGGGGAAATGGACACAGCCATCAAGCCCAGGAGTTGCCCCTTGTAACTCCTCATCCACTCCTTGGTTTCCAGATCCCACAGCTTTGCTGTGGCGGCATTGCCCGCGGTCGCCACACACTTCTCGTCAGTGGAAAATGCCTCCGAATGAACCTCGGCCTTGTCGCGCGGAAGGACGCCTAACTTTTTCCCCTTGGCAACGTCCCACAACGCCACGGTAAAATCTTCGAAACCCGCACCCAGGAGGTTGCCAGTGGAAGAGGACCAAAGATCGATCGCCCCCCCGAAATGTTGTGTTCGAGCGTGATACGTTCCCGCCGCCCCGCCCCATCCCAGAGCCTGAGCGTCTTATCGGCGCCGAGGGTCGCGAGGGCCTTGCCATCGGGCGAACAGGCCAGACTAAAAACGGGTCAAACGTCCCTATTTCATTCCTTAGCGTTAGTCTGCGTCTTATACGGAGCAGCGATTGGTTTAAGACCTTCGACGCTGAAATCACTGTCGGTGTAGGCCACTTTGTGACGAATGCGAGAGCCGTCGAGCAGGGTCAATGAATCTGGTCGCGCGCCGCTCACGGTGAGATCGGCCGGGATGTGGTGGCCGGCGTCGGCGACCACGCGGGTGGTGGCGACGCGGCGGAGCAGTTGCCCGGAGCTGGCGTATTTCTCGACCCGGAGCGGGACGAGGCGCCGCACGTCAACCCAGCTCCGCACGCTGCCATAGATTGAGCGTTCGTCTTTGCCCGGTCTCGATTCGAGGATTGGGCAGTTCACGCCGTCCACCTTCTCGGTGCCGACCATTGCCTGCTGCTCCCACGCGAAGAAATCCTCAACGACGTCCTCATACGACAGGTCGCTGCCGAACAGCGGCTCTTTCAGGTCGACGATCGGGCGCAGGGTATTCGGCGGCACGAAAACGGAACCGCTCGCGGGCTGGTTTCCAATTTTCCGGAGGAGCACGGATTCGCCCTTCCGTTCCTTCGGATAAAGCACCTGATACACGACCTCGGAAGAATCCTTCGTCCGGCGTTCCTTGATTTGAAGCTGGAGCGTTTCCTTGGTCGCCCCCTTGATCTCCATCCGCAAGCGGACATACGACGCGCCGTCCTGACGAAGCGCGCTGAGCCGGGAGGCAAGTTCGTTCGCTGTCGGCGGCGATGGG
>JANNAJ010000372.1:0-23622 GCA_031384285.1 Verrucomicrobiota bacterium | reverse complement strand
CTGACGCACAAGGATGCCGTCGATGTCGGTCCAGTCGTGCTCGCGCGCGGCGAACGCCTTGTGGACGACCAGATCCTCGGCAGAGCAGGTGCGTAGCGATCCATCCGCCGGTCCGGCCCACTCGGAGCTTCGCTCCACCGTGCGTCGCTCAAACTCCAAAGCCCCGAACGCGATGTCGACCGGCACTCCGCCCGTCGTGCTCAGCAACGCCACCCGGTTCTGCAGGATGGTGGCCAAGTTGGTCTGCGGACGGATCGCAAAATTCCGGACCAGTTCCACGACATACGGCTCATGGTCCCAGCCGGTCAGCAGCGTCAGGTCCACATCCTTGGTGTTGCGGGGTTGTCCCCACCGCTGGATGGCGACCCCACCGATGAAGCAGAACGACCAGCTTCGGTCCCTGCAAAACCTTTGGATCTCCAGTGCCGTGGAAAATATCGGGTTCATCGTCCGGCCAGCCGTCGGAACAGCGCCTGCTGCTCGATCAAACCACAGATGGATCCGTCAGGCCGCCAAGCCGGCAGGCCGGAGAGGATGTTCTCAGCATCTTCCCAAGCTGAGGCTTCCGTCAATTCCCGGAGCGATCGGCGGCGATCGGCTTCGTTGACCTCTGCCGCGAGCCGCCAAGCGTCGGCCCAACGCTGCAGGGCCTCCTTGCTGTCCGCCGTTGCTGTCATCGCGACAGATTAACCGCCGCGCGGGACACCGGCGAGGCCAAACCCCGCCGTCACACCAGCGGAGGCATCTTCTCCACCCGCACGACCACGGTGCCGGCGAGCTTGTCGTGCCACGTCTGGCGTTCGGCATCCCAGGCGCACCAGAAGAACCCGAGGCCGCCCACGATGCCGCTGAAGATCGACCCGAGGGCGCGGACGATCGCGCACGGGAAATCGATCCGCCTCCCGTCGAGGCGCACGACCTTCAGGCCCAGCACCAACCCGCCCAACGTCGTCGCCCGCCACAGGTGCATGCCGACAAAATAGCCGAGGAAGAGCAGGAGATGGAGGAAGTCGTTGTCCGGCAACCAACCGAGGACCGGCCCGTGCACGATGAACGCGAGCACCACCATGTCGAGGAACCCGGCCGCGGCCCGTCGGCCCAGCCCGACGCGCGGCAAGAGCAACGGGTCCTCTTCGAGGAACGATCCTCGGGGAGGGGACCGGAACGGCATGGAGGCCGGGCGTGAGGGGCCTTCGCCCGCCCCGGAGGCGGGGACCGCGTCGATGACGGGGGCTGTCGCAGCGGTGGCGGCGGCGAAGCCCAAGGCCGCGGCGTCCGACGAGGCAGGGGACCCGGGGACAGGAACGATCGGGGCCGGGATGACCGGCGAATGCGATGGGACCGGCATGGCACCGGCACCGGTGGATACCGGGCCGGATGTCGCTGCCGATTGCGTCCAGCCGGTGGTGGTCACCGGTTCAGGCCGGACCGCCCTCGGGGCCGGAACCGGAGCACGCTCGCGGCGTAGTCCAGCGCCCAGCGCCAGCAGCGCCGCGCCGAGGCCCCAGAGAGTGAGGACCATCCACACGACGATCCCGACGAACGGTACCAGGTAGAACAGCCAGAGCACGGTGCTGCCGATCAGCATGAGCACGGGCGTGTTCAACTCGGCCTTGAACTGGCGGCTCAGCACGCGCCCCAGATGGAGCAGCACCGCGGCTTTGCCGAACAACGTGGCGACGAGCAGGGTCGCTCCCACGAACGGCAGCACCACCCAGCCGGCGATGGTCACGAACAAGATGATCGACACGAACGCGGCCAGCGGCAGAGCGACCAGCCCCATCAGGAACGAAGTGGCTCCGCGGTTCTCCAACGCCTCGGCGGCGGCTCCCACCGGCTTGGGGAACATCGCCGCCAGGACGATGTAGCCGAGGAGGAACATCCCCGCGGCCACCCAGACCCAGCCCACCGACAACGCCAGCGGCCGCCCCTTCAGGACACATCCGCGGAAGGTCTCGCCGACCCAGTCCGGGACCTTGAAATCTCCCATGTCCCCGAGCTTCACCGGCACGACCTCGCCACCGACCTTGGCGCTCGGCGCCACGTCGACGCCACCGAGGACGCCGACGGCTTTGCCTCCGACCACGGCGCCGGGGCCGATCGTCAAGCCCTTGCCCACGTTCACCGCGTCGCCCGTGACCCTGCCGTTCACCCGGGCTTCGCCGAGCACGACCACGAGGTTGCCCTCGACCGTGCCGTCGACGACGGCGTCGCCGAGCACCACGACGAGGTCGCGGACCGTCTCGTTGGTCTTCACGTGGATCGACTGGCCGATCTGGACGACCGGTTCGTGGTTGCCGCCGTGGCTTCCGGACGGGTGGAGGTCCGGATCGCCGTCGACGTCGGCGGCGCGGTCGATCGCCGCTTCGGCGCGACGGATCTCGGCCTCGGCCTTGGCGATCTCCGCGTCGACCTTCGCCTCGGCGCGATCGGCTTCGGCCTGGGCCTTGGCGATGATCGATTCCGCGGTCTCGGCGGCGCGAACGGGTGTCCGGAGCGCCATCACGGTCAGCAAGATCGCGAGGAGGATCCGTTCGAGGGGGTGTCTCATGTCAGGAAAAGGGGTCGGAACAATATCAACGGAAGTCGCCGGCGAGCCGCCAGCAAGCGGTGCCGAGCCCGACGCAGGAGCACCAAAGGAACGCCATGGCGCCGCAGGCCGAGGCGATCACCCAGAGATGGGCCGAGCGCAGGACCATCACCATCGCGCTGCCCAAGGTCGACAGCACATCCACCGCAGTGGAGACGGTCCGGACGCCTTCGGTCTGCGCGAGCGACTGCTTCGCGTTGGCCAGGCTGACCGCATCCGTGTGCGGCGCGAGGAACCAGACCACCGCACCGACGAGGCCCGCGAACAGGGCGAGCGACAGCAGTTGGAAGTGGCGCGGCCAATCCAGCCATGGGCGTCGGTGCCAAACGGACGCCTTCTGCCGTGCCAATACCGCCAGCACCCGCGGGGCGAGCGTGGCCGGAGCGCGGCGTGCCGGGAGCTGCCGGAGCGCTTGGTCGGCCCAGACAGCGAGCGGATCTTTCGGGTCAGGTTTCATGGCGGGGGAGAGCTTGGACGACCATCGGCACCGGCGCACACCCCGAAGAGAGGCGGTCACGCCGCACGGCGTGCGCCGCATGGCCGGCTTGTGCCGTCCGCGTGCTCTGTGGGTATCGGTTTCCATCGGTCGTCATGGGCTCTGTTTTGTTTCCTCAAACACCCACGGAGTCGCGGGCGGGTTGCAGTTTTTTTCGGAGCGCCTCGCGGGCGCGGAAGATGTCGGTCTTGACCTTGCCCAGCGACACGCCGAGGTGGGTCGCGATGTCGGCGTAGTCCATGTCCTCGAAATGGTAGAGCACGAGCGCCACCCGTTGGTCCTTGGGCAGCTTCGGGATGGTCGCCTCCAGCAGCTCGCGCTGGTCGCCGGTGAGCAAGACCTGGTCGAGGGTCTCGGGTGCCGCGAAATCGAGCTCGCGCGCCTCGCCGTCGTCGTCCTCCCGGGCCAGGTCGCTGAACATCTTCCAGCGGGCCCGGTAGCGTTGGAGATGGTTGAGGCAGAGATTCCGCGCGACCGTCTTCAGCCAGCCTCCGGCCGTCGTGCTGCCCGACAGGTCGTCCCAATGCTTCCACGCGCGGACGAACACCTCCTGCGACACGTCCTCGGCCTCGGCGTCGTTGCCGAGGAGCCGGACGGCCGTGGAGAAGACCATGTCCTGGTATGCCAGGACGAAGCTCTCGAATTGGGCAGGGTCGCTCATGTCGTTCCGCCCGCAGAACGGGTGAAGCGTGCCGGAACCACCCGACGCGGGGCAGGATTGTTTCAGCGAAGTTCGCCCCCTTGGATCTTCCTGCTCGTAATCCTTCCCGGAATCCGAATCTTCAGCGACACCGGCATGCGTCGCGCGACGCGGGAAGGGACCCGCGACAGGACCAAGAAACAGCCCACCAGAAGGATCCATCGCCTTGTCTCCTGAACTCCTACGCCTGCTCCGCGAGACATCGCGGTCGTTCTACCTGACGTTGAGGGTGCTGCCGCCGGCCGTCCGGCCCCAGATCGGTCTCGCGTACCTGCTCGCGCGGGCGACCGACACCATCGCCGACACGGAACTCGTCCCCGTCGAGGAACGGCTTGCTGCGCTCGCCGCGCTGCGCGGGCGCATCGTCGGTGAACACCGGGATCCGCTTGAGTTTTCGCACTTGGCTGCTTGTCAGACCGGCAAAGGCTCGGACGGCGAGCGCCGTCTGCTCCAGCGCGTCGAAGCCGCCGTGGAGCTGCTCGCGCAGGCGGGATCGGCCGACCAAGCGTTGATCCGCGATGTGCTCGCCACCATCACCAGCGGACAAGAGCTGGACCTGCGGCGTTTCCGCGGCGTTTCCGGCGAGCCGGCTTCCGCCGTGCCTCCGGTCTTGGAGCCGGCCGCGCTTCCGACGCCCGGCGAGACCGTTCCATCGCCGATCGTGCCGTCGCCCCCTGTCATCGTGTCAGCCGCCGCGCCGGGGGCGGTCACCGGGTTGGCGACCGATGCGGAACTCGACGACTACACCTACCGCGTCGCCGGTTGTGTCGGCGGATTCTGGACGAAGCTCACGCGGGCGCGGGTCTTCCCGGGAGCGGTGATCGACGACGCGCGGTTCCTTTCGGACGGCATCCGCTTCGGCAAAGGGCTGCAATTGGTCAACATCCTGCGCGATCTGCCGAAGGACCTCCGCGCCGGTCGCTGCTACATCCCCGCTTCCATGCTCGCACGGGCCGGCCTCGTTCCGCGCGACCTGCTCGATCCGGCGAACGGTCCGCGGCTGCGCCCCATCTATCTCGAGCTGCTCGACCGCGCGCAATCGGACCTCGAGGCCGGCTGGCGCTACACCAACACCATCCCGCGCGGACAGATCCGGCTGCGTCTCGCCTGCGCCTGGCCCGTGCTCATCGGGGTCAAGACCATCGCCCGCCTCTGCACCGCGGACGTCCTCGATGCGCGGAAGCGGGTGAAGGTCTCGCGGTCCGAGGTGGAATGGTTGCTGGTGACCTCGGTGATGAAGCTCCCGTTCCGCGGCGCTTGGGAACGGCAGTTCGCCGACCACAGCGGCTGAGGCTTCTTCGCACGCGCCGACCGCGGATCGTGCTAACCTCCACCCGATGAACGTCCTCGTCAGCGGTGGTTCCGGGTTCGTCGGATGCGAGATCGTCCGGCAACTGGTCGCGGCCGGGCACCGCGTGCGGGTGCTTTCACGCGGTTTCCGCCGCCTGGATCCCGCGGTCCGGTCCGTCCGGGGCTCCGTGCTGGACACTGGGTCTTTGCCGGAGGCCTGCGCAGGTTGCGACGCGGTGGTCCATCTCGTCGGCATCATCAGCGAGATCGGTGGACAGACCTTCGAGCGCGTCCATGTCGACGGCACGCGGAACATCTTGGCTGCCGCCCGGGCAGCCGGAGTCCCGCGTTTCATCCACATGAGCGCCTTGGGCACGCGCCCCGACGCGGTCGCCCGTTACCACCGGACCAAATGGGCCGCCGAGGAATCCGTCCGCGCCAGCGGGCTCGATTGGACCCTCTTCCGGCCGAGCCTGGTCTTCGGCCCCGGCGACCACTTCGTGGGCCTCTTCGCACGGATCAGCCGCTGGTCGCCTGTGCTGCCCGTGATGGGCGACGGCCAAGCCCTGCTCCAGCCGGTCGCGGTGGACGAAGTCGCGCGCTGTTTCGTCGGCGCGTTGACGGAGCCCAGGAGCATCGGCCGGACCTTCGACCTGTGCGGCAGCGAACGCCTGAGCTTCGACGCGGTCCTCGACGCCATCCTGGCGGCCACCGGCCGGCACCGGATGAAGCTCCACATCCCGCTGCCGATCGCGCGCCTGCAGGCCGCAGTGATGGAAGTGGTCTTCCCCCGGGTCTTTCGACGGCCGTCGCCGTTGAACCGCGACCAGTTGATCATGCTTTCCGAGGACAACGTCGGCGACCCCGTCCCGGCCAGCCAGATGTTCCGATATCGTCCGACCGGGCTCAGGGCCGGGCTCAGGCCCCTTTTGGCCTGAATCCGCGAAGATCCGCGGGAAGCGCCGGCCGCGGTCGGTGATCGTGGGAAGAAAACCGTTGAACCGATGTCGTCCCCGCCTAGTATCCGCCCGCCTTCAACGGCAAATCGGTCGGGGCGTAGCGTAGCTTGGTAGCGCGTCTGAATGGGGTTCAGAAGGTCGTGAGTTCAAATCTCACCGCCCCGACCATCTTCTCCTGCAATGGGTTGCTTTAAGTGACCCTCTCGCTTGCAACATCTGCTGACGACAAGTTCAGCCGGATCCTGGGTTCTTGCTGTCGAAAGCAGCATGGCTTTGCGTCGACCACCCGTGACGAAATTCCGGCTGGTGCCGTTCCAGATTCCGGTTGCTGATCTCCCCTTCCCGACCCGCGCGACCCACCGTCGCTGCCGTCCTCATCAAGGTCAGATACGGCGCGCAGGACGCCCACTCCTCGTTGCTCACGTCACGCGGATACCTATTTCGTGCTCTTGGCGTCCAAACCGCTCCACCATCCGTCCCCAAGGATCCAGCCAAAAGGCCGCTCATCGCCCATCCTGCGCAGGACGTCGGCCTCCACAAAAGTGCATGGCAGGCTCTAGAGTCACCGGAGAGGACGGACTGGATCGCGGGCGGCCTGGCGATGGTGCGGGCGGCCTCGACGGGAGAGCCCCCGACCGCTCCAGCGTCATGTTGGTTATTTGCCCGTCGTTTCTCCCAAGGTGTCGCCACTTCCGAAGGAACGTGTCGAAACTTGACCCTGCCGTACTTTTCAAGCGCCTTCCACGGTCACGAGCCGCCCGGGGGCGCCGGTAGCATCCGCCGCAGCACGAGCAGCAGCGCGGCGACGACGACTCCGAGCGCCGCCCAGAACAACCAAGTGCCGTGGCTGGACAGCGTCAGGCCGCTCCAAGCCCCGCCCTTCACGGATTCCTCCGGGCCGGGCACGACCGTCGCTGTCTCGGCGACGAGCAGGCGGGCCGCGACCAACTGCAGGTCGTAATCCGGCGCGGCGGCATTCTTGTTGCCATAGTAGAGCCATGTCGGGGACGACCGGGGCGCCAGGAAGCGGAGCCGCGTCGCGGGATACGCCAGAGCCACCTTGTCGAGTTGGATGGGCGCGTTGTCACCGTTGCGGATCTCCAGCAACAGCGTGTCCGTGGTCGGACGTGAGTTGAGCGCCAATGAGATCGGACGAACGGTCCCGCCCGGCGTGCGACGCCAACGGGCTTCGCCCAGCACGCGTCGGGACTTCTCACCGCGGGAGTCGGACACGGTCTCGGACAACGTCACCTCGCGCTCGAACAGAGTGCTGGAGGAATTCGCGGTCAACGACACGAACGGCAACCCGGCGTGTGGCAGCTTGAGCCGCCAGATGCTCACGGCAGGCTGTTTCGGGTCGTCCGCCGCCGCGGGTTCGACGGCAACGGTGCGCCAACCTTCGCCGGCTTCGCGGAGGAACGGCCTCTGCCGTCCTTCGCTCACCAGACGCAGGTCCGCGAGGTCGGGCCGCGCGTGCGCGAGCACTTCGAGGTCGAGTTCCAGTTGATGCGCGCCGTCGCGCGCCACCGGCACGGTCTTGCGATGGCGCCACGCCGCGACATCCAGCGCCGCACCGAACCCGAACGGGTCCGGCATGACCGCGGGCGGTTGGAACGCCGGGTTCGCCGCGAGCGGGCCGAAGGTCGCGGACCGCGGTTCCGCGGTCTTGAACTGCTCGGCGAAGGCGACGAGGTCGTAGCGCGGCGCGGCGGCCCCGGGGTTGCCCGCGAGAAGTTCATGGCGACCGGCTTGCCGCGCGTAGAAGACCAGCCGCACCGGCGGCAGCTCCATGCTGACCCCGCTGACCGGAAGCGGTGGGCTTCCGTCGTTCTGGATGACCAGCACCGCCTCGCGCGAAGGCACCGGCTCGCCGATCTCGAGCCGCGTCGGTCCACGTGTCGCCGCGCCGTCCGCTCCCAGGTCGCGGAACAACACCCCGCGCGACACCACGCGCTCCGTCCATCCGCTGCGCTCCGATGCGCGCACCCGCAACGACGCGACGCGCGTGAACAGACCTTCGTCGCTGGCCACGAGCAGCGACGCGAGGTCGAGGTTCGCCGTGCCGAGGTCGAGAGTGAGCCGGCTTTCGCCGGGCAACTCCTCGCGGGAGACGATGCGGACGGGCTTGCGCTCCGCGCCGGGCAGATCCCCCGACGTGACGACCTGGAGCCGCGCGTCGGTGAACGGCACCGGTCCGGTCCGCGCGTCATCGAGCGTCACGCGCAGCCACTTCCAGGCGTGCGGCGCGAACGTGGCCTGGAGCCGCGTCTCGCCCTGATGGCGCTGATACAGCGGCACGCCATCGGCCACGACCTGCCATGTCTCGCCGTCCGCCGAGCCGTCGATGCGCGCGGCCTTGATGAACGAGCCGCTGCCGCCCTCCAACGCGAGGCCGGCGATGGGCGAGGCGACCCCGGTCTCCAGCAGCAACACCGTGGCGCGCGGCTTCAGCGTCGCCTGGAACGATCTCACCCGCCGCACCGGCGCCTCCGCCGCGAAGCGCAGCGGGCGTTCGAGGAAACAGGCGACTTCCGTGGCCGTCGGGTCCAAGAGCCGGAGGTCGGCCGCCTCCGGGCGCAAGGCCCCGAGCGTCCCTGCGGGCAGCGCGACCTTGATGAGCCCGGGTGCGGCGACATCCAGCGGCTGGCTCAGCCGCCACTCGGAACGGTCCACGGCGGCGGTCGCGCCGCTGGCAGAAAGGAGCAGCGATGCCGACAGAAGGCGCAGGACCGCGTTGAAGGATTCAAAGGCTTTCATCGGGTGCGGCGGGTTCGTCCCCGCCAACACTGGAGGCGAGGAATCGTTGGTAGAGGAACGACGCCCCGATGGCGATGACGGCAACCGTCGCGAACGCGCCGATGCGGTAGAGCTGGTTCAGGTTGGCGAGGTCGTGGAGGAAGAGCTTCAGCAACGCCACGCCCAGCAGACCGAGGCCGCCGTAGCGCACGAGGCGCGCGCGCCGCTGGATGCCGACCAGCAGCAGGAGGAAGGCGAACAGCGCCCACGCGATGGTGTAGGTCATGTCGCGCGCGAAGCTTCCCGAGAACTCGAACGTGAGGGCCGCGCCCGTGCTGAAGTAGTCGGCGATCTCGATGTTCACGAGCAGGAAAGTCAGCACGGTGCCGAGGGTCTGGAGCACCGGCGGGACGTTGGTGCCGTAGACGACATGGCGTGGCGGCGCGAGCAGCCGCGCCGCGGCGAACAGGCTTACCGCGACGGTGGCGTAGGCGTAGAGATACCAGTTCATGACCGGAGTGCCGGCGCGCGCATGGTAGCTCAGCACCGCCGGGTTCAGCGCCAGCCGCGCGAACGCCGTGAGCAGCAGCCCGAGCCCGACAAGGCGCAGGCCCGGATGCGGCACGCGGTGGAAGAGCCAGCAGAGCCCCGCGCCTTCCAGCGCCCAGGCGAGCGTGATCCACTGCTTGTCGAATTGGACCGGGAAGATGAGCGTGATGAAGAACAACGCCACGCCGCCGGACCACGCGAGCTGCGCGAGCCGGTGCGGCGCGTCGGCCGGCAGCGTCTTGAGCAGACGGTACAGCCCGAGCAGCGCCGGCACGGCGAAGACGGCGGGCAACAGGCCCATCACCGAGTTCGGGAAGGCCGTCCGCACCAGCCAATACACCAACGCGAACTGCGACGGTCCGGACAAGGCCGCGACGGCCCATGGCAGATGACGCGACCGGTAGTCGCGCTGGAAGACGAACGGGAACGCGGAGAGCACGGCGTAGAATCCGATGAACCACACCAGCGGCACGACCGCACGCTGCGGGTCGAGCGAGGTCCGGAGCCACGCGGCCTGGAACAGCCACGCGCTCCCCGCCCCGACCGCGACCAACGCGTCGATGCGGGTCACCTTCGCCAAGCCGAGCAGCAACGTCAGCAGCAGCGCGGCGAGGCCGAAGACCGCGGACGGGTCCGCCGGTTTGAACTGCGCGACGACCATGATGAGCAGCAGGAACGGCAGCACCGCCGACAGCGCGGGGATGAGCGGACGCAGGTCGGACGGGAACGCCGGCGTCGCGCCGGGACCGGGCTCCAGACCGATGCCTCGTGCGACGCACGAGGGCAGCATCTTCTTCCACACGAACGCGCTCGCCGCGAAGAAGAACAGCGCGAAGCCGCCGATGACCACGACGCTCTCCGACAGGTCGACCGCCTGCGCCGTGGACTGCGCAAGCCACACCGCCGTGGCGGCGACGGTGAAGACGAGCACCGCCAGCAGTCCGAGCAGCGCGCCTGCGACCGATGCCATCACCACGGCGAGCAGATCCACCGCGAGCACCACGACCCAGAAGAGCCACGGGACGGTGAGTTCACGGACGATGGGCAGCATGGCGAGCAGAAGCGCCGCCGCCGGGATGAACTGCGTCCACAACCCGGCCGACGGCGTCTCGTCGGGCCGGAGCTTCTTCAGCACGAGCGGGAAGACGGTGTGAAGCACCGCGAAGGCGAGATACAGCCCCAGCCCCCAGTAGAGCAGTCCGCCCGTCAACCGGCCGAGCGTCCAGCACGCGAGCAGGAGGAACAGCGCCGCGCCGCCGATGGATTCGAGGACGCGCAGCCGCGGCCGGAGAGCGACCATCGCCAGCAGCACCAGGTCCGCGCCGAACGCGATGGTGAACGTGCGCCCCGGCAGAAGCCCCAGCGTGCCGCCGAGCGCGAAGTCGAAGCTCAGCGCGAGCGCGACCAGCGACAGGAGGGCGGATGCCGCGGTGATGTGGCCGTTCATCCAGCCGCGTTTCTCCGCCCGGAAGAACACGCCCAGGAACAGCAGCGGGAACCCGAGGAAAACGCCCTGCGCGATGAAGATCTTCTCCGGTTCGAAGAACTTCGCGAACCAGCCCACCTGCATCGCGACGGTGCCGAGGGCGGCGAGCGACGCGAGGTGGTCCCAGCGCTTGCGCTGTGCGACGGCGAGCAGGCCGAGGTCGAGCAGCGCCACGTAGCCGAAAAGGCCGAGCGGGTTGTCCTCGCCGGTCGAAAGCAGCACGGGCGTGAGGAAGCCGCCGAGCATCCCCAGCACGGCGACGACCTGCGCGTCGAGCCTGACGGCCAGCACGAAGGCCGTGGCCGTGATGAGCACCATCAGCAGGAACGTCGGAACGGGACCGAAGAACCCGAAGTGGTAGAAAGCACGGCACGCGAACGTGACCGCATAGAGGATGACCACGCCGGTGGCGCAAAGCGTCTGCGAGGTCACCGCATATCGTCTCCGCTTCAGCAACACGCCGCCGATGAGCAGCCCGGCCCCGAGCAGGAACCCGCCCGCCGCGCGCACCTCGGGCGGGACGAGGTCGTGGTCGAAGGAATATCTCAGCCCGAGCGCCGCGGCGAAGAACAACGCCAGCCCGCCCAGCCACGCGAAGAGCTTCACGCCGACGAACTGCTCCCAATTGAACGGAGGCTTCGGTGCAGGATGCAAAAGCGCCGGCACGGACCTGGTCCGCTCGGGAACGACCGGTTCCGCCGGATCCACCTCCTGAGCGATCCCGCCGGCTGGACGACGGGTGGATGGCTCGACGGGCGCCGTGGCCGCCTTCTGCTCCATCGGCAGCGGCGGAGGCATGGCGAAGGTGACGGAGGCCGTTGGAGCAACTGGCGAGGGTTGCTCCGCCTCCGTCGGGTGTGACGGACCGGCCTTCAGCACCAGGACCTCCTGCTCCAACAACGTGACGCGCCGTTCGAGCTGTTGTCGCTCGTAGGTCAGCCGGGCCACATCATCCGAGTTCCGGGCCGAACGGCGCGCGAGCCAGAGTGTCAGCGAGATGACGACGACGAAGAGAAAGAGGGTTTCCATGGTCGGAAAATTTCGCGGGGTCGTTGGTGGAGTCAGGCCTTGTCCGGCCACGGGCACAAGACCGGATCGGTCCCGGTAACGCGGGAGGAGGAGATCCGGATCGTTTGCACGCGCCGGTTCTACGCGCCTGCGTCCTCCGCGTGGCAATCGAAACTTCCCTTGCCGCCATCGGCTAGAGCGATGCCGCTGCAGACTCGGAAGATCAGGGCCGCCCGTGCGAAGTCCGGCGGCAACGGACTGTTTGGCGCCCAGCAGCGCGTCTTGCCCGGTTTTGTGCCGCAGAACCATGTCGACGTCGGGACGGTGGGGCCGGAAGACGTCGAGCGGGAATCGTCTTTGTCACCACGGCCACCCCACCTTCCAAGGGCCACGGCCCGCGTTGGACCGTGAGCTGTCCGGCTCCGAGGACACTTCCGGGGCACCTTCGCTCTCGAACCCAAGTGGCCGTATGCGCAGACTCCTCCGCGTGCCCGAACTCGCGTGGTGGTGGTATCCGATCCTGTTCGCAACCGGTCTGACGGCGGGTTTTGTCGACGCCATCGCCGGCGGCGGCGGCTTGCTGACATTGCCGGTCCTCTTCGCCACCGGCATGGATCCGAGGGCTGCCCTCGGGACGAACAAGTTCCAGTCTTCCTGCGGCACCACGGTGGCGACCTGGCAATATGCCCGTCACGGATTGTTGAAGTGGGCCGAGTTGCGCATAGGCATCCTCGCGACGTTGTCGGGGGCGATCGCCGGAGCATGGGTGGTCACCCGGTTGGATCGCGACGTGCTGCGTCCGGTGGTCCCGGTGTTGCTGGCGTCCATCGCGGTCTACACCTGGCTGAAGCCGGACCTCGGACGCGAGGCCCGTCCGCCGCGTCTGGATCGCACCGTCTTCGCCTTCGCCTTCGGTCTGCTTCTGGGCTTCTACGACGGATTCTTCGGGCCGGGCACAGGGATGTTCTGGACGGTCGCCTGCGTGCTCTTGCTCGGTCTGGATCTGCTGGCGGCGACCGCCTACACCAAGGCGATGAACCTCACCAGCAACCTGGCATCGCTCGCGGTCTTCCTTTGGACGGGCCACGTCCGCTTCGGCGTCGGGCTGACCATGGCGGTCGGCCAGGTGATCGGCGGGCGCCTCGGCGCGAAGGTCGCCGTGAAAGGGGGCGCGCGCGTCATCCGGCCGATCTTCCTGACCATGGTGCTGGCGCTGGCAGCCAAGCTGCTCTGGGACAACTTTCGTTGACGGTGGTCGAGCGCTTGGAGGCCCGCCCGCGTGGACTCGGGCGGCGTGCGGCGGACCGGAAAGACCGCACTCCCGGCGGAGCGCGACCTGCGGGACGCGCCCATCCCTATCCGCCACCTCGCGTCGTATCGTCCGAAGGGGATCTGTTTGCGCCGGCTCCGGTCGTGGGGTTCTCTCCTGGCCGATTTCTTCTGTGAACAAACCTGCCCTCGTCAAAAAGATCATCGCCCACCTCGCGGCCGAGCTCGAGCTCTACGCCAAGGCCGCCCGCGCGGCCCGCGAAGAAGCGACCGACCCGCAGAACAAAGCCGAGAACAAGTACGACACGCGCGGGCTCGAGGCGTCTTACCTCGCTCGCGGCCAGGCCCGGCAGGTCGCCGAGACCGAGCAGGCGATGCACGAGCTGGCCGCGTTGGAGCTGCGCGCGTTCACCGCCGCGGACCCGATCCACGTCGGCGCGTTGGTCGAGGTGGAGCGGCGCGGCGAGCCGTCGTGCTACTTCATCGCACCCAAGGCGGGCGGCACCGAGGTGAAGAGCGGCAAGAAGGAGGTCCTCGTCCTCACGCCCCAGTCGCCGCTCGGTCAGCAACTCATGGGGAAACGACAAGGCGACCTTCTCCGTGTCGATCTCGGTGGAACCAAGGACGAACTGAGGATCGTCTCGGTCTCCTGACGCGGGGCCTGCGCGGATGCCGATGAAGCCCATCGCCCACCCCGTCCCGCGGTCGCTGCTGGACCTCTCGTACGCCGGGTTGCGGCAGCAGCTGGTCGCGGACGGTCTCCATCCGTCGCATGCCCACGCGCTCTGGCGCGCGGTCCATCTCGGCGACGACCGCGAACTCATCCGTCCGGATGCTTTCCTTCCGCCGCTGCGACGCTGGGTCGCGGAGCACTTCGGCGAAGGGCGGGCATTCCAGATCGAGAGACCGGAGCTGGCCGCCGACACCGCCAGCGCGGACGGGCTCACCCGCAAGTTCCTCCTGCGTCTGGACGACGGGGAGACCATCGAGACCGTGCTGATGGGCTATGCCGGGCGGTCCACCGCGTGCCTGAGCACGCAGGTCGGTTGCGCGATGGGGTGCGTTTTCTGTGCGACCGGTCAGATGGGATATCGGCGGCACCTGCGCGCCGGCGAGATCGTGGCGCAGGTCCGCCATGTACAGCGTCGCCTCCGCGAACGCGGCGATACCGGCCTCCGCAACCTCGTCCTCATGGGGATGGGCGAGCCGCTGCACAACTACGACGCGGTGATGACGGCGCTCGGCATCATCACCGACCGGAGCGGGCTCAACCTCGGGCCGGGCCGCATCACCATCAGCACCGTGGGCGTGGTGCCGGGGATCCTCCGCCTGGCGGACGAACCGCAGCCCTACAACCTCGCGGTGAGCCTGCACGGCGCGACCGAGGCGGAGCGTTCCGCTCTGGTGCCGGCGAGCCGCCGATGGCCGCTCGCCGAGCTTATGGAAGCCTGCCGGGCCTTCTGCGCAAAAACGCGGCGACGGATCTTCTTCGAGTGGACGTTGATCGACGGCGTGAACGATTCCGCCGCCCAGGCCGGACGCGTGGCGACGTTGCTCGCCGGGATCCCGTCGCACGTGAACCTGATCCCGTTGAACCCGACGGACGGTTTCGCCGGCGCCACCTCGGCGTCCGGGGCCGCCGAGGAGTTCCAGCGCGTGCTGCGGGGCCACGGCATCCCCAGCACGATCCGGCAACGCCGCGGCATCGACGTGGCGGCGGGTTGCGGCCAGTTGCGGGCGACGGCGTCCGCTCCGTGACCGGGCCGGCCACCGGCGGTCGCATCCGGGTCTTTGCGACGTTCGGCACCGCTGTCTCCCGCGCTATTGCCCGCCGCCCGGCGGCCTTCTACTTTCCGCGCCTCTTAGAAGTCAGTTCCATCGAACCATGAGCGAAGAAACGTCAGACCCCACCACCGTGCAGCCCGGCGAGACCGCGCCTGAAGCCGCCCTGGAGGCGCTCACCCCCGCGCAGTTCACCGAGCTGAAGGCCAAGGCCGCGCAGTCCACCGAGGTCTACGAGCGGCTGCTCCGCACGACGGCCGATTTCGACAACTTCAAGAAACGCGCCGCCCGCGAGCGCGACGAGGCCCGGCGCTCCGGCGTCGAGGCCACGCTCGGCAAGCTGTTGCCGGTGCTCGACAACTTCGACATGGCGCTCGCCGCCACCGTGCAGCCGAACGCCACGGTCGAGACGCTGAAGGTCGGTGTCGCGATGATCCATGGCCAACTGCGCGGCGTGATCGCCGATTCGGGGCTGGAAGAAGTCGAAGCCCTCGGCCAGCCGTTCGATCCGGCGCTGCATGAGGCCGTGTCCCAGCTCGAGACCGCCGACGTGCCCGAAGGCCAGGTCGTGCAACAGCTCCGCAAGGGTTATCGGCTCCGCGAGCGCCTGCTCCGCCCGGCGAGCGTCGTCGTCGCCAAACGTCCCTCGGCGGACGCCGCCCAGGCCTGAGATCCTCCGGTGCCGACCGCGCCGCATGACGGCCCTGCCCAGCAGGACCGTGCGCATCCAAGATAGAGACCCACTTCCATGGCAGCCTCCAGCAAACGCGATTATTACGAAGTCCTCGGTGTCGAACGCGGCGTCTCCGCCGACGACCTGAAGAAGGCCTACCGCAAGCTCGCGGTGAAGTTCCACCCGGACAAGAACCCGGGGGACAAGGGCGCCGAGGAGAAGTTCAAGGAGCTCGGCGAGGCCTACGAGGCGTTGAGCGATCCGCAGAAACGCGCGGCCTACGACCAGCACGGGCACGCCGCCTTCGATCCGCGGGCCCGCGGCGGCGGCGGCGGGCGCGGCGGCGGGTTCCACGACCCGAACGACATCTTCCGTTCCGCCTTCGGCGGCCAAGGCGACCTCGGGTCGATCTTCGAGCAGTTCTTCGGCGGTGGAGGAGGGGGCGGCGAGGACTCCGAATCGGGCGGGCCGTCGCGCGGGTCCGATCTCCGCTACGACATGGAGATCACGCTCGCCGAGGCCGTGAACGGCACCGAGAAACAGATCACCGTGACCAAGCCGGCCGCGTGCGACCCATGCTCCGGGACCGGCGCCGAGAAAGGGTCGAAGCGCATCCGCTGCATCCAGTGCGCCGGCCGCGGTCGCGTGGTCGTCTCGCGCGGCATCTTCAGCATCCAGCAGACCTGCCCGCGCTGCGAAGGCGCCGGCGAGATCGTCGACAAGCCGTGCAAGGCCTGTTCCGGCGACGGCCGGATCAACAAACCTTCGACCATCACCCTGCGCATCCCGGCCGGCGTGGACAACGGCACGCGGCTGCGCTCCTCCGGCAACGGCGAGGCCGGTCACCGGGGCGGTCCGGCCGGCGACCTGTACGTCGTGCTCCACCTGGCCGAGCACGACATCTTCCGGCGCGACGGCGACGACCTGCAATGCGAGGTGCCCGTCGCGTTCACCCAAGCGGCGCTCGGCGCCGACGTGGATGTGCCGACGATGACGGGCAAGGCGCAGATCCGCATCCCGGCCGGCACGCAGACCGGCACGACGTTCCGCCTGAAGAGCAGGGGCGTGAAGAACATCCAGGGCCACGGCGTCGGCGACCTGCTCGTCAAAGTCGTGATCGAGACGCCCACCCGGCTCGACGCCGCCCAGCGCGCGAAGCTCGAAGAATTCGCCAAGCTCTGCGACCCGAGCGTGAACCCGCAGAGCAAGGGTTTCTTCGACCGCGCGAAGGAGTTCTTCCGGTGACTCCGGGGCGGTCGGCAAGTAATCAGTGATCGGTGATCAGTCGCGGAAACCCTTTTTCACCCCTCGGTGTCGATCTCCTCTGCTCTGATCAATGATTACTGATCACTGATTACTGATTACTGCCCCACTGGCTCACTAGCCCACCGCCTCCCGTTCCTGATCATGCACCGATTCTTCCTCCCTCCCGACCGGACGCGCGGCGACGTGCTGGCCTTGTCGGAGGAGGACGCCCATCACGCGGCGCGGGTGCTGCGGGTCCAGGTCGGCGAGCCGGTCGTGGTGCTCGACGGCGCGGGCGGGGAACTGGCCTGTGTCGTGGGATCCGCCGGGAAGCGCGATGTCACGGTCCGGGTCGTGGAACGGACCACGCACGCGCCGAGGGCGGCCGAAGTGACCTTGGTCCAGGCGATCGCCAAGACCAAGGCGATGGACGGCATCCTCCAGAAATCGGTGGAGCTCGGCGGCGCACGCGTGGTGCCGCTGGTCGCCGACCGGAGCATCAGCGTGCCCGGTGACGCGGAGGACAAGCGCTCGAAGTGGCAGACCATCGCCACCGAGGCGGCGAAGCAATGCGGCGCGGTCTGGCTCACGCGCGTCGATGCGCCGCAGTCGCCGTCGGCGTGGATCCGGCGCGGCGAGCGTTTCGACCTCGTGCTCATCGGGTCCTTGCTCGACGAGCCCCGCCATGCCCGGACGCACTTCGACCGGTTCGTCGCCGAGCACGGGCGCCTGCCTCGATCGGTCGCGGTCATCGTCGGTCCTGAGGGCGATTTCACCGCCGAGGAATATGCCGCGTTCAAGGCCGCGGGCGCGAAGCCCATCACCCTGGGCCCGCTCGTGCTCCGCTGCGAGACGGCGGCGACGTATTGCCTTGCCGTCGTGAACCACGAGTTGACCGCGCACAGAGCAGGGTAGTGCAGAAACGGGCATCCTAAGGCGCTGCTTCGACCCTGAAGAGTTGGTCGGCCCGACGCAAAGCTATGGAAGGGCAGGCACGGAGCGCATGGACTCCGCCTTCAGTTCCTCGAAAGCCGGAAGAGCAGCCCGTCGATCATGGCGAATACGCCGCCGCCCACGAGGAAAAGCATGTCGGACCAGAACTGAAGCGGATGCCCCGGAAAAACGTGGTGGATACCGAGGATCTGATGGTCGATGATTACCTCGACGAGATCGAACAGTCCCAGTGCCCACCCCGTCAGCATCGAGCCGATCAAAACGCGGATCTTCGCCGCCGAGCGCGCGTGGCGCGTGGCATGGAACAGCATCGCAGTCCCCGCCAGCGGCACCAGCCAGGGAGCCAGATGGAAGAAGCCATCCTGCGTGTTCTGATCCTGGAGTTGCTCGATGGATGCGGGTCGGCGATGTGCAGTCACACAGACCAGATGATGCCAGCCCAGGACCTGATGAAGAACGATACCGTCCGAAAAGCCTCCAAATCCCAAGCCGAGAACGCTACCTGCCCGGACCAACGGTCGCTTCAGGGCGCTTCAGGGCGCTTCTCATGGAACGGGAAGGAGCCGCATCAGCCGTTGACGGCGTGTCCTATCTTCCGTCCTTGGTTGTAATGGGTCCCGATCTTCGCATCAAGCTCGACCCTGCCTGCTTCGAATAGGGTCACGATATCAGAACCGCCGAACGAGAAGAACCCGAACTCCTCGCCTTTTGAGAGGAGCGATCCCACCTCAGCGGTCAGGTTGACCGAAGAGACCTGGGCCATGCCGATCGGCAACACGGCCACAAGTCCCAGCGGCGAGTCCAAGACGATGAGTCCCCTGTCCTGGATGAATTGATAGCCGGTCCCATCGACGATATCAAGATTCCCGTCCGGCCTCTTGATCACGTCCATCGCAACCTTGCCCGGGATCTTGCGGATCTCCTTGACCACCCCACCCACCGGGACATGATACCAATGGTAGTCATTGATGTTCAGGAAACTATGCGTGAATACACCGCCCCGGAACCTGTCTTGGTGGGGGCTGCCATCCAGAAGATCGATCACAGACCAGGTCAATCCCTTCGCCGTGATCTTTGAGTCTTCCTGGATCGACCATTGTCCTTGGAAGACGCTGTCCGCAGGAGAGACAACGATGCGATCGTCGCACCGGCCATCCACGGGCCGTTTTCCGGGCCGGACCTGCCGTGCGAAGAATTGGTTGAACGTCAGCCACCCGCTCGGCGCCACGAAGTAATCGTCGATATGATAGCTCGGATTCGAGAAGAAGCTCACTATCCCATTGGCAGATTCCGTGGTGTCCAGAAAGGTTCCCCAGCCTTGGGCGAACCTGAGGATCCAACGCTGGAACGGCGCGTCCGCCCGCAAGACGGGGGACTGGTTGATGAGATAGTAGAATTGGAGGACCACAGGGTTCAGGTCCCGGTCCATCGGGATCAGTGTGACCATCTCATCCAAGAAGCCGTAGTATTGCGAAAGATTGGCGACACCCGTGCGGTCGGCGTCTCGGATGGATGCCTGGAGCGCATCCACCAGATCCGGCCTCAACTTTAGGAGCGCGATCAACTCTTCGACGATGGGCTGATGTCGGGTCATGGTTCTATCTGTCTCTCTCGACAGTTCGGGGCGGGTGCTTTTTGTCGTCATGGATGAGGTCCCGCCGCGGTCACGAGCGCGCGCGGTCTTTTGGGAACGGTGTCACCGGTGCTCGTCACGATCGAAGCCCCAAGGACCACTGAAGTCCTTGCAGCCAGCAGACCGCCGGAGAACACCGAGGCGTCGCCTTGTGGCCAAGAAGCCGCACCGCCGCCAGCGAGAGGGTCAAGGGTGTTTTCACTTTGTGAGCATGCGAGTCAGAGGCCGGGCGTCCGCCTGAATGGGAGTGCTTCCGACCCTTCTTCCTAGGAACCATTCAGGGTTTCGCCCATGACGCTGGATGCGAACACTGGTGTCGGCTATGGGGTCTTCGCCCCATGCGGTCTCACGAGCGGGGCTCGGCCAGGCATCGGAGCGTGGAGGGATGCTTCGACTCGCAGGTCGGCGGGCGGGCGTCGCGCCCTTGGCTTTCTGCCATGCTCACAGCGGGCGTGTGCCGCCGGGCCAACCCAGCTCGACGCCCTGTCTGAGCAACAACTTCTGGAGATCCGCGAGCTTGTGCGGATTGCGCCGGATCTGGCGCGGCGGTTCCTTGGTCCTGAGGCATTGGGCGACCAGCATCCCGACGGATTCGCCGATGTTCCACTCGACCGGATGCAGCCGGTAGCAGCCGTTGGTGATGTGGGTGACGCCGAGGTTCTTGCAGGCGGGCAGAAGATTCTCCATCCGGCGCGGAAGCAAAGCGCCCAACGGGATCTGGAACGGCAGCGAGCTCAGGTCGATGTAGTTCTTGCCCGCGGTGTCCGGATGCAGGTCGATCCGGTACGCGCCGACACCGACCGAGTCGTCGAACCGGGCGGCGGTCACCTCGGCCAGCGGGCTGCCGGTCGCGTGCATCCGCGCTTCGGTGCCGACATGGAGCTCGGTGACCGTCAGTTCCGCGCGGATCCGCCGGGCCTCGCGGATGTAGGGCGATTTCGCGAGGCCGTCGGCGGTCCCGACCAGGTCGGGCCGGAGCCGGAGGCCCTTCCATCCGGTCCCGCCGTCGGGTCGAGGCGCCTCGGTCTGCATCCAGTAGGCCAGCGACAGGCTGAGCTGCTTGGCTCGCGCGACATGCCGCGCCGCCTCGTCGGCAGCGACGCCGACGAGCGGGCCGAGCCAATAGTCGTTCTGCGGCCAGTTCACGAGCGACACGTCGCCGGCGAACGCCCCGGGTTCGCATCGCGTCTTGTCGAGGATCCGACGGTAGGTCCAGAGGTTGAGCCCCTTCGCCTGGAGCGTCGGATCGAAGACGAGGTTCCGCGGCTTCAACGTCTTCGGCTCCGGATTCTGCCAATCCAGGAGACGTCCGCTCCACGGCGGGTCCATGGACGGCACATGGTCGCGCCAGAACGCATACTCGTCGGGACGCGGGAGGGTGTGGTCTTCACCGGCCCGATACTCGAGCGGGAAGCAGACGGTGAAGGCCTGTTGCGCGCGCGGATCGGCCTTCTCCGGGGCGTGGGGTTCGCCGGTCTCGGACCAGGATTCCGCGCCGACGACATGTTCGGTCCCCGTGAGCGGCAGCAGGTCGCCGAGCTCCGTGGCGTCGACGAAGTAGGGTGCCGTGACCGTGATCCGGTGATCGGAGGTCCGGTCGAGCAGGGTGACCGCGCGGACCCGGTCGTGGTCGGTGTCGGCGGCTACGGGCACGTGGCCGCGGAGGATGCGCAGCCGGCCGTCGGCGACGTGCGGCGCGAGCATCGCTTCGAGGACGGCGAGCGCGACGCGCGGTTCGTGGCAAAGGCGCGAGACCCAGCCGTTGCCGGGATTAAGGCGCGGATCGGTGCGGGCCGCGGCGGTGAGCGGGAAGTGGTCGCGATAATGCGCCCGGATCCCGTCGCGGAAGGAGCGATAGCTCCGGGTGCAACCGAAGTCCTCGATCCACGGATGCTCATCCGGCGGCACCGCCTGCGAGGTGAGCTGTCCGCCGATCCAGTCGGTCTCCTCGGTCATCACGACCCGCAGACCGGCACGGCATGCGGCGAGGGCCGCGGCGCATCCGCCGAGCCCGCCGCCGACCACGAGGACGTCCGCCGAAAGCTCATGGGCAGCGGTCCTGGTCAACGATCCGGAGCATCCGGCGACGATCCAAGGTGCGGACATCCCCGCCAAGCGGAGGAACGAACGGCGGTGCATGGCGCACGCTAGGCGGATGCGGTCGGATGCGGCCACGACAAATTCCCCGAGGTGGCGTCCCGGTCTTGAGGAGCCGATGTCACGACGAGGTCGATCTTGCGCCGGGGCGAGCCAAATCATTGTCCGCCGGTCCGGACCGTGGTCTGCTGGCCCCGCGTGACCCTTGATATGTTCCGTCCCTTCATCCACCAGCTCGCCGCGGCCAGCGCGGAGGTGATCCTTCCGTATTTCGCGAACCGCGAGTTCGGCCTGGAGATGAAGGCCGATGAATCGCCGGTCACCTTGGCCGACCGGAACGCGGAGCTCGCGATGCGCCGGCTCATCGAGAAGAAGTTCCCGTCGCACGGGATCGTGGGCGAGGAGTTCGGCACGGTGCGGGGCGACGCGGAGTTCGTCTGGGTGCTCGACCCGATCGACGGCACGAAATCGTTCATCACCGCCGTGCCGTTGTTCGGCACACTCATCGGGCTCCTGTACGAAGGGCGTCCGGTCCTCGGTTGCATCCATCAGCCGGTGCTCAAGCAGCTGATGATCGGTGACGGAAAGCAGACGACGCTGAACGGCACGCCGGTGCGGTTCCGGCCCGCGCCGAAGCTCGACGCGGCGACGTTGCTGACGAGCGATCCGCTGTTCCCCGCGCGGTACCAGGATGGCGCGGCGTTCGACACGCTCGCCCGTCGCGTCCGGCTCTACCGCACGTTCGGCGATTGCTACGCCTACCTGCTGCTCGCCAGCGGTTGGGCCGATATCATGGTCGATCCGATCATGAACCCGTGGGACCTGTTGCCCCTGATCCCTTGCATCGAAGGCGCCGGTGGCAAGATCACCGATTGGCAAGGTCTCGACGCCGCGCGCCCCGGGGCGACGTCCGCCGTGGCCTGCGCGCCCGAGCTGCACGAGGAGGTCATCCGCTTGCTCAACCGATGAGCGCGTCCGGCAAGCCCGCCCGCACCCCGGAACCGCCCTACCACGCGGTGATCTTCACCTCGACCCGCACCGAAGGGGACCGCGGCTATGGCGCGGTGGCGGACCGCATGGTCGAGCTGGCCGCACGGCAGCCGGGCTTCCTCGGCATCGAGAGCGTGCGCGATCCGGCCACAGGGCTCGGCATCACGGTGAGCTATTGGACGGGCGAGGACGCCATCCGGGCGTGGCGCGAGGACGCCGAGCACCGCGTCGCCCAGGAGACGGGCAAGTCGGTCTGGTACTCGGATTACCAGATGCGCATCGCCAAGGTGGAGCGGGCCTACGGCAAGGCCGCCTGAGCGCGGCCCGGACGCCGCTGCGCTCACTTCGCCGCGAGGTCGAAGCAGACGATCTCGCCGTCGTTCCTCACGTAGATGCGCCGCCCGGCGAACGCCGGATGCGACCACACCACCGGGCGTCCCGGATCGTGGTTCGCCGGATCGATGAGATGGGCGCGGCCGATCTCCTCGTAGCCCTTCGACGACAGCTTGGCGATCGCGAGGTCGCCTTTCTCGCCGAAGAGGAAGAAGCGCGAGCCGTTCTTCACGGTGAAGCAGTTGCCCCAGCGCTCGGACTTGCCGCTGGTCGGCGCGAAGGTCTCCCACACGCGTTCGCCGGTGTCGGCACGGATGCAGCGATATTGCCCGTAGCTGCAGGCACCGTAGATATGGCCGTCCTCGATGAACGGCGTGTTCATGGTGCAGTTGAGGTGCGTCGTGTCCCGCTCGCTCATCTTCTGCGTGCGCCAGGCGACGACCGGCGCGTCCTTGCCCGCCTCGAATCGCAGCATCATCGAGCCGTTGTAGAAGCACGACAGGTACAAGCTGTCCCCGACCTTCCGCGGCGTGGCGATGGCCATGCCGTAGTTCAGCTTCCAGGGCTCGGTCCACAGCACGCGGCCGGTCTCCGGGTCCAGGCCGTTCACCGCCTCGGCGTGCCAGATGACGAGCTGCCGCCGGCCGCCCAGCTCGAGGATGGTCGGCGGGCAATAGCCCGGCTCCTTCGCGGACAGCGCGCGCCACAGCTCCTTGCCGGTGTCCTTGTCGAAGGCGACGGCGACCGTGTCCTCGCCGCCGACCACGCAGATGAGTTTCTGCCCGTCGAGCAGCGGATTGGCCGAGACACCCCAGATGGGGATCTTGAGGCC
>JANNAJ010000266.1:0-3850 GCA_031384285.1 Verrucomicrobiota bacterium | reverse complement strand
CCACAGCGCCGGGCCGGTGCCGGAGATGATCTCCAGCTTCGCCGGATCGGCGAGGTATTCGCGGTCGATGTTGATGGTCCCGTCGCGGTCGAGGAAGACGGCCGGCCTCGGGGCGCTCACCGGGCACCTCCGAAGCTCGCGACGAGTTCTTCCGGGGTGACCGTCGCCGTGCCGACCTTGCCCACGACGACGCCGGCGGCGTGGTTGGAGAAGATCGCCGCCTCGACCGGAGAAGCGCCGGCAGCGATCGCGAGCGTGAACGAGGCGATCACGGTGTCGCCCGCGCCCGAGACGTCGAAGACCTCCTGCGCGACCGTCGGGATGTGGTACGGCGCCGCGCCGCGCCGGCAGAGGAGCATCCCGAGCTCACCCAGGGTGATGAGCAACAGCGCCGGCGAAAGGTCGGCGAGCAGACGTTCCGCGACCTTCATCAGCTGGGCGTCGGCCGACGGGTCCGCGTTGCGCGTCGTGTCGCCGAGGCCCGCGAGCTCGAACGCTTCCTTGCGGTTCGGAGTGAGCAACGAGAGGCCGCGCAGGTCGAGCTGATGGACCGGCTTGGGGTCGAGGCTGAGCCACTTGCCCTGGGCGCGGCACCGTTCCTTGAGCGCGTCGAGCAGCGGTTGGGTGACGACGCCTTTGCCGTAGTCGCCCACGCTCACCGCATCCGCTTGCGGCAACAGGGCGTCGATGCGGCGCAGCAAAGCGCGGGTCGTCTCCGCGCCGAGCCCGCCCCGGGTCTCGCGGTCCACGCGCACGACCTGCTGTTGGTGCGCGACGATCCGTGTCTTGGTGGCGGTGAGCCGGTCCGACGAGGCGACCAAGCCGGAGGACCCGACCCGCTGGGCCGTCAACAGCTGCTTGAGCCGGGCGGCGTCCGGGTCCCTGCCGACGACCCCGGACAACTCGGCGGCGGCGCCGAGGTCCGTCAGGTTGCGGGCCACGTTCGCGGCCCCGCCCGGCATGAAGCTCTCCCGCTCGAACTCGACGACGGGGACCGGGGCCTCGGGCGAGACGCGCGTCACCCGCCCCCAGACGAAGTGGTCGAGCATCACGTCGCCGACGACCAGGATCCGCGTCCCGGAGGCGCAGGCGAGAAGGGCGCGAAGTCGAGGCAGGGCGAGCGTGGCCATAACCAAGGGACCGTAACCTCCGCGGACACGACGAGGCAAGCGGACCGCTCGATGTCCTCAGGGCGGGGTTGCACGATACAGACCGGCCTCCGGCTCTTGGATGTTCCTTCGCTTCGCCGAAGCCCGCGGGTATTTCGAGATCCAGATGGGCGATGGACCTCTTGCGGTGATCTGCATGGCGGTCGCGCCGTTCGCCTATCTCCGCGAAGAACCCGCGAGCACCTATCGCCTCCACCAGACGAGTTTGCGGGTTTCCGGGGCTCTCTTCCGCCGGACGCTCGAAGAGTTCATGGCGTACTCCACGCTCCGGAGGTTCCTCGGAGAAGGGCACGCGGATCACATCGACCGAGAGCTCGACCTCCGGGAGTCCTACCTCTCCATAAGCTAGGCCACGACGAGGGAGGTGACTCGCGTAAGGCACGCGCGGCATTCCGCCGGTTCTTCGCAGGATACCGCCGGCATCGTCCCACCGGACCGAGGTCGTTCCTCCGCCACGCCCTCAAGCTAGCGTTGCCCCGGGGCCTTCAACTTCGCCGACCGCATCCTTACCGGTTCTCGAAACGAGGCCAGACGTGCTGCACCAACCCGGTGCGACGACACCGGATCTAGGCGCCTGCATCCCGGCGGATGTTCACCCAGCTGTGGACATGCGGGCTGCCCCGGAAATACCAGAGCATCGCCGGCCCCTCGATCTGCCAGACATCCCACACACCGTCGCCGCCGAGGTCACCGCTCTTGCTGAAGGCGAGATGGAGGTCGTCGAAACCGTTCGCTTCGACGAGCTTCATCGCCTCGTCCGCATCCGCCTTGCGGAACGGCGCGAGGAGATCGGCCATCACCTTCCGCACGTGGTCGCGTTGGTCGCGGCTGAGGTCCCGGAGCGGGACGCCGGGCTGACCGGTCTTCAGCCCGGTCAGCTTCACCGTCTCGGTCGCGTGCTCGCGGCGGAGCCGGTCCACCAGCGCGACCGAGCGCTGCTTGCCGTCCAGCATCTGGAAGACCTCGTTCGCACGCTTGGCCTGGTACCAGTACACGTTGTCCGGATGGTCCGGACGCTCCTCGTCGTCGGGCCCGGCCTGATGCCCGTAGAAGATCGGTCCGCCGAAGGCCGCGCCCTCGACCGAATCGCCGTCGCAACGCCGCGTCACGTGGCGGCCGGTCAGCACGAACTCGAACTTGCCGCTGCCCGGCTCGCCGAAGACGGCGACCGAACAGGCCCCGAGACCGCCTTGCTCCGAATCATGCTCGGTGGCCTTGAGCACGCGCTCCGCGTACTCGGGGCTGTGCAGCCCCAGGAAGATCTCCCGCACCATCTGCTGCTGGTCCTTCGACAGGTCCTTGCCGAGGCGCCCCTTCGTGATGAACCAGTTGTTGTCCACCTGGAGCCGGAGCGGATGGTCGAACGGAAGGCAGAACAGCCCGCGTTGCTCGGCGGACAGGCTCTTGTGGAAGGTCGCCACGAGCGTCTCGGAGGTCGGTTTGCGCGGCGCATCGCCCAACAGCGGGATGCGGCCGGCCACGGTGGTCGCCGCGGCCAGCGCCGCGGTCTTCAGGAAGCCCCGGCGATCGAGAGACGAAGGGCCGTGATCCGGACAAGCAAAGGGGGAAGCCATGGAGGCGAAGCTCCCAGAAGCGGCACCGGATGACAACCGGGACTTCGGATCCGCGGATCCCGTGCCGCACCGGTTGCGGCGTCGCGACGTTCCGGCTATCCCCTGCCCGTGCCGCGCGAATCTCATGCCGCCAAGGCCGGACGGACCGCCCGGATCATCGCCGGTCTCGAGGCCGCCTACCCCGGCGCCCACTGCGAGCTGAACTTCAGCGACCCGCTCGAACTCCTGGTCGCGACCATCCTCTCGGCACAGTGCACCGATCGTCAGGTCAACCTCGTGACCGAAGCGTTGTTCAAGCGCCACCGGACCGCCCGCGATTACGCCAACGCGCCCGCCGACGAGTTCGCCCAGGCCATCCGCCGCATCGGACTGTTCCGGAACAAGGCGAAGAACATCCGGTCGGCTTGCCGGACGTTGCTCGAAAAGCACGGCGGTGAAGTCCCGCGCACGATGGACGAGTTGACCGCTCTCGCCGGCGTCGGACGCAAGACGGCGAACGTCGTGCTCGGCACCGCGTTCGGCATCGAGGTCGGGATCGTCGTCGACACCCATGTCGCCCGCCTCTCCGGCCGCCTGGGTCTCACCCGCGAGACCGATCCGGTCAAGATCGAGACCGCCCTGATGAAGTGGGTGCCCCGAGGCAGGTGGACCTCGTTCAGCCATCAACTCATCTGGCATGGGCGCCGCCGATGCGCGGCCCGGAACCCGGACTGCGCCGGTTGCGAGATCCGCGGCTTCTGCCCTTCCGCCGGCGCACCGACCGAGGCGTGAAATCGGGCAGCCACCGGAACCTGGGCCTCAGAATCCATCTGCGTTGGCCCCCAGAACCGATCGCACCCAACTAGGGATTGACCTTAAACTGTCAGGCTGGTTTCCTGCCACCACGATGGAAGTCTTCGACATCATCGAGCGCACGGTTTTGATCTGTTGGGATCAGGTCGTCCGCTGGGCCGCTCTCGTGGCGGCCGTGCTCATCGCCAAAGAGGTGGCGGCGGCGTTGGTCACGACCCGGCTCATGCCGGTCCATCGCGACAACGCGGCCATCGCGGCCCCAAGCCGGAACTGACCCGCAGGGCTCGCGCCCTCGGTCAACGGTTGGCGAGCTTC
>JANNAJ010000245.1:0-20861 GCA_031384285.1 Verrucomicrobiota bacterium | reverse complement strand
TGCCCGAGATGTTGTTCAACGCCTCGAACGAGACGCCGTTCGTCAGGGCCGCGTCGCCGAAGATGCACACGACGTTCTCGTCGGTCCCCTTCTGGTCGCGTGCGGCGCACATGCCCAGGGCCGCGGAGAGCGCCGTCCCGGCGTGGCCCGCGCCGTAGCAGTCGTGCTCGCTCTCGGTCCTCAGCGCGAAGCCGTTCAGGCCGTCGGTCGTGCGGATGGTGTGGAAGCGGTCCTTGCGGCCGGTGAGCAGCTTGTGCACGTAGACCTGATGGCTCACGTCCCAGACGAACTTGTCGTGCGGCGTGGTGAACACGCGGTGCAGCGCGATGGTGAGCTCGACGACGCCGAGGTTCGGCCCGAGGTGGCCGCCGTTTTTGGCGAGCTTGGTGATGAGTTCGTGGCGGATGTCCTGCGCCAGTTCGGAAAGCTGTTCCGGCGTGAGTTTCTTCACGTGCGACGGATGATCCACCATATCAAGAAATCGGCTCATAGATGACTGCGGGACGTGTCTCAGGCCGCGACAGCGGCGGGGTCCCCCGACGCGGCGGACCGGAGGCCGGGTTCACCGGCGAGGTCTTGCTCCAGTTTCTGGACCTTGACCTCCGCCTCGGCGAGCCGCGACTGGCAGACCTGCACCAACCGGGTGCCTTCCTCGAACTTGGCGAGGAGCTGCTCCAGAGGAAGCTCGTCGGACTCCATCGTTTCCACGACAGATTCCAGCTTCTTCAGTGCCTCCTCGAACGGTATGCCGTCCGCGGAGGCTTTTACGACTTTCGACACGCGGCGGGAAACTAGGGGCAAGGAACCGGCGTTGCCTAGCGGGAACTGGCCGTGCGACGGAACAACTGCCAGGCCGGCCGGCCGCCATCCGGGCAGGTCCGGCGCCGCTCCCGTCGCCGGCCGGTCACTGGAACGAAGCCGGCAGATACTTCGGGTAATCGCGCCAAGTGTAGCCGCGCATCATGAACTTGAAATCGCGGTCCTTCAGGGCGCTTCCTCCGGCCGGGGTCCAACCGAACGGATCGACGCCCTGCTGCACCGCCTTCTTGAATGCGTCGAGCGAGGTCTTCTCCAGCCACTTGTGCATCTCCGAATGGCCGTCCGCGAACGAGAAGCTGCTCGCGTTGTTGTGGTAGATCGCCATCGGGTCGATCCAGCCCGGCGAACTGACGGAGAGCACCCAGGTGCCCCAGTTGTGGCCCCGCGGATCCGCTTCTTCGAGGAAGGTGTACATCTGGCTGGGCAGCTGGATCGCGCTGAGCTTCGCCACCGGCGGGGCGGCCGCCTCCCAGTCTTGGATACCGTTCATCCCGTTCGCCCGGCTGTAGCTGTCGAAGGCCCAGCCCTTCTGCCCGATCTTCCGGCGGATCCGGGGATCGCCCGGACAGTGGTGCATCTGGACGGAGCTCGCGTACGGGAAGATCGGCCCCCTGCGGATCCCCGCCTGGACGTTGGTGAGATTGGCGGACTTGCCCGAGCCCAGGACTCCCGGCCAGAACCCGCCGCCGTCCAGGTCGACCGCCGGGCCGTTGTCGATCTTGAAGGTGTAGCCGGGCATCGTGTCGTAGTTGTCGCCGGCATAGAGGTTCCACGCGAGCTGGAGCTGGCGCTGGTTCGACAAGCACGCCGCACCGGTCGCGGTCTCCTTCGATTTCGACAACGCCGGCAGCAACATGCCCGCGAGGATGGCGATGATCGCGATCACGACCAGCAACTCGATGAGGGTGAACCCGTCCCGCGAAGCTGGCCGGGGAGAGGACCATGGAGAAACGATACGATGATGGCTCATAGAGATTGGCGGGAGGATGATTCTTTCAGACGGTAGGTCCCGGACATCGGCTCTGCCTAGCTGCATTTTCGACATCCCCTCGTTTGGCCGCGACACGCGGTCAGGAAGCCAAGATGCGGTGGATGACCTCGCCGCGGACGTCGGTGAGCCGGATGTCCCTTCCGCTGAAACGATAGGTCAGCTTCTCGTGGTCCATGCCGAGAATGTGGAGGATCGTCGCGTGGAGATCGTGCATCTCCAGCTTGTCGACGGCGGCCTTGTAGCCCCACTCATCGGTCTCGCCGTAGGTCATGCCGCCGCGCACGCCGCCACCGGCCATCCAGACGCTGAAGCCGAACTCGTTGTGGTCGCGTCCGTCGCTGCCCTGCGCGAAGGGCGTGCGACCGAACTCGCCGGCCCAGACCACGAGCGTCTCGTCGAGCAGGCCGCGTTGACGCAGGTCCATGAGCAGGCCCGCGATCGGCTGGTCCACGGCGCGGGCGTTGTCGCCGTGGTTCTTCACCAACCCGCCGTGCGCGTCCCATCGCGAATATCCGTCGACCATCGGGATGGTCAGCTCGACGAAGCGCACGCCGCGCTCGACCAACCGACGCGCCAGCAGGCATTCGCGTCCGTAGGTGCGCGTGTGCTCGAAGGCCGCGTCCATGCCGTACAACCGCTTGGTGGCCTCGCTCTCGCCGGCAAGGTCCATCAGGTCGGGGATCGCCACCTGCATCCGCGCTGCCAGCTCGTAGTTGGAGATGGCGGAGCTGAGCGCGTCGGACCGGACGGAATCTTCGAGGCTGTGCTGGTTCAGGCGCCCGACCAACCGGCGCTTCGCTTCCTGGAGCTGCGCCGAGCGCTCGCTGGGGACGACGTTGGCGAGCGGCGTGCCGCGCGCGTGCAGCAGCGATCCTTGATAGGTCGCAGGCAAGAAACCGTTGCCGAAGGTGTCGAGACCACCGGACGGGATCTGCCCGCCGTTCAGCACCACGTAGCCGGGCAGGTCGTCGTTCGAGCTGCCGAGGCCGTAGGTCACCCAGGCCCCCATGCTGGGGCGCCCCTGAAGCCCGCTGCCGCTGTGGAGGAAATAGTTCGCGCTGGTGTGCTCGGGGAAGCTCGAGGTCATCGAGCGGATCACGCACAGGTCGTCCGCGCGGCTCGCGACATGGGGGAACAGCTCGCTGACCCAGAGGCCGGACTGTCCGTGCTGGCGGAACTGCCACGGCGACTTCAGCACCTGCCCGACGGCCTCGAACTGCGTCTTCTCCAGCTTGCCGATGGCCTTGCGAGGATCCTGTCCGTGGTACTTCGCGAGCAGCGGCTTGTGGTCGAAGCTGTCGACCTGCGAGACCGCGCCCTCCATGAAGAGGAAGATGACGCTCTTCGCCTTCGGCCTGGCATGCGGCGTCTTCGGGGCCATCGGCCGGCGCGGCGAGGAGGCCGGACCGGCCGCCGAGCAGCGCGGTCAGCGCGAGCGCGCCGAAGCCGTTCGAGGCGCGGCGGAGCATCTCGCGCCGGTCGATGCGCGGGTCGAGGAAGAAGGGGTTCTGCCGGTGATCGCCCATGTCACTTCACGTAGATGAAATCGTTGGCGTTCAGCAACGCGTGGCAGAGTTCGGCCCACGCCTCGCCGACCGGATCCGCTTCGCTCCGGTGCAACTCGCGCAGCTCGCCGAGCGCGGCGATGCACTCGGCCGTCTCGGTCGGCGACGGTTCGCGCGAATAGGCGGAGCCGAACATCCGGCGCACGCGCTCCGGGTCGCCTGCGCCCGGCGTCTCCCGGAGCAAGCGGCGCGCCCACACGCGCGCCTGCTCATGGAAGAGCTCGTCGTTCATCAGCGCCAGCGATTGGGCCGGAACGTTGGTGACGTTGCGCTTGCCCACGGTCGAGAACGGCGTCGGCGTGTCGAAGGTCTGCATCAAGGTCGGGAGAAAATTCCTCCGCAGCGACGTGTAGAGGCTGCGGCGCCCGCCGCCGTCCAGAGGACCGCTCTTGTCCGGACGCCCGCGCCCGACGAGGAACTCGGTCAGGTGGATCGCCACCGGCGGACCGCCGACCGCCGGATCGAGACGACCGGACACCGCGAGCAACGCATCGCGGATCACCTCGCCTTCGAGCCGCCGCACCGGCATCCGGTGGAGCAACACGTCCGACGGGTCCTGTTCCTCGGCGCGCGCATCGCCGGCCCGGCTCTCCATCGCGAAGGTCCGAGTGAGCACCAGCCGCCCGATGAGGCGCTTCAACGACCAGCCGTCCTCATGGACGAACCGCCACGCCAGATGGTCGAGCAGCTCCGGATGCGACGGCCGGTCGCCCAACGCGCCGAAGTTGTCGACGCTCGCCACCAGACCGCGGCCGAAGAGATGGTGCCAGACGCGGTTGACGATGACGCGCGCGACCAGCGGGTTCGACGGTGCGGCCAGTTGCCGCGCCAACTCGTCCCGGCCGCTCGAAGCGGTGGTCGCGATCGGCCGCGCCGAGGCGAACACGACGGGAAGGCTCCGCGGGGAGACGGCTCCGGGCTGGGTCGGACGGCCGCGCGCCAGGATGTTCTCGTCCACGCCCGTGCCGTCGGACAACGCCACGGCCGTCCGTGATTCCCAGCGCACCCGATGCGCGATGTCGTCCTGCGCGGCGAAGAAAGCGTCCGCGGCGCGCCGGATCCCGGCATCGGATCCGCTCCGGAACAAGCCCGGGTCCCGCAGCAACCAATCGGTCAGCGCGGGCGACTTGACCGTGCCCCGGGCGAGCGCATCGTTCGCGTCGATGAGCGCGCGCTGGATCTCGCCGGGCAGATCGGCGGAGGGGACGGAAGCGGATCCTCCGGCCGCTCCTGCGGGAAGCCACGCCGGGGTCGTCGCGGATTCCACGACCATCAGCACCTCCAGCTCGACGTCGCCGTCGGGACCGAACTCCAGATGGGCACGATGCCCGCTGTAATCGGTCAGGTCATGGGTGAGCCAACGCGGGCCGGCGCCCGGGCCGCTGTCGAACTTCTGCACGAGCCGGCCATGGAGCGGGCCTTCGAGCATGATGTGCGAATCGACCGCGGCATAGACGCGCGCCTTGCCGCGGATCAGGTAGTGAAGCTTGCCCGCACCGAGCGTCACCGTGGGCGTGGACAATGTCTGGCCCGAGCGCGACGTCGCGGCCAACCGGCCGGAGTCGTCCTCGTTGCCCGGCGTGGTCTTCAGCCGCGACCAGAACAGGTCGCGCCGTGCCGCGCCGTAGCGCATGACGCGGGCGACGGGGCCGTTCGTGCCGTGGGCCAGGATGATCTCGCCGGCGGCCACCGGCCCCGGTCCGAACGCTTCACCATCCACTTTCCACGGCTGCCTGCCCGGGCCCGTGAAATCAGCGACCACCCGGGCCCCGGCCGGGAGCCCCGCCGCGGTCGCGACGGGCGAGGCCCCGGCCGCCAGGAGATGCAGAGGATGCGCTGAGTTGGTCGTCGCATCGCGGAGCCGCGAAACCCACAACCCGAGCCTCTCCGCGTCGAGGGAGTGCTTTCGGGCGACGGTCCCGACCGCGGCCGGCGAGGCGTCGGTCAGGACATCGCGCGCGGCGACCAGCATCTCCGTCACTTTGCCCAGACCGGGCCGGTTCGCCTCGGCGATCTCACGGACGATCCCAGGCACGGAACGCCGGCGCAGGTCCGCGAGCTCCGCGGCCATCTTGCGGTTGTTCTCCATCGCCTCGAAGCGGACCTGCCGGAAGCCCGAGCCGAGGAAGAATCCGCTCATCGCATAGTAGTCCTGCGAGCGGATGGGATCGAACTTGTGGTCGTGGCAGCGCGCGCAGGAGATGGTCAGGCCGAGGAAGGTCTTGCTGAAGACATCGATCTTGTTGTCGACCCGCTCGCACTCGTCCTGGCGGATATCCACCGGCGAATGGTTCTCCTCGCCGAGGAAGGCCCAGCCGGTGGCGACGACCGATTCGTTGATGTCCGTGCCGGGGCGCAGGCGCGGTTCCGGGACGAGGTCGCCCGCGAGATGCTCGGCGAGGAACCGGTCGTACGGGACATCGGCGTTGAAGGCGCGGACGAGGTAGTCGCGATAGTGCCACGCGTTGGCGATGGTGTAGTCGCCTTCGTGCCCGCGGGATTCCGCGTAGCGCATCAGGTCCATCCAATGCCGCGCCCACCGTTCCCCGAGATGCGGTGAAGCCAGAAGGCGTTCGACGACCCGTCCGCGGGCACCGGGCCGCGTGTCCGCCAAGAAGACCGAGACCTCGTCCAGGCCCGGCGGAAGCCCGGTGAGCGCGAAGTGGACGCGCCGGAGCCACGTCCGGTCGTCGGCAGCGGGCGCCGGTGACAGCCCGGCATCCTCCAATCGACGCAGGATGAAGCGGTCCTCGGCGCCGAGCGGCCAGCGTTCGTCCTTCACCGCCGGCGGAACCTGCCGCCTTGGAGCTTTCCAGAGCCACGCCTGCTTCTGTTTGCGCGCCTCGAGATCGAACTTGGCCTCGGCCGCGACCGACCGCACCGGGGACAACAACGCAGCCGACGCGAGGACGGAATTCAGCAGCGCGATGAAGGGCCGGGAGTGCATCAAGGTCGCGGACGAAACCTACCGGCCCCGACGGCGAAGACGAAACAGATTCCTTCGGCGGATGCACGTCCTCACCGAGCGCGAAGGCACGCCTCGGACCGGCGAGTCGAAGGACAGCCACAGGACCTTGCGAGGTCCGCGGCGGCCGTTACTTTCGGCCGCCGTTTCCGGCGACCCCGACTCGAACCGACCTCCTCCCGTCCCCATGACTCCCATCCCGTCCTCCCAGCTTCTCGACGCGTTGAACTGGCGCTACGCCACCAAGAAGTTCGATCCCGCGCGCAAGATCCCCGCCGGCCTCTGGTCCGCGCTGGAACAGGCGCTCGTGCTCAGCCCGAGCTCCTTCGGCATCCAGCCTTGGAAGTTCATCGTCGTCACCGATCCCGCGGTGAAGGCCTCGCTCGTCCCCATCTCGTGGGGCCAGACGCAGCCGGCCGATTGCTCGCACTTCGTGGTGTTCGCGGTGAAGCGCGGTCTCGGCGAGGCCGACCTCGACCGCTATATCGCGCGCACCGCCGAGGTCCGCGGCATCCCGGTGGATTCCTTGGCCGGCTTCAAGAACGTCATGCTCGGGAGCATCGAGAAGGCCCGCGCCGCCGGCTATCTGGACAACTGGCAGACGCATCAGATCTACATCGCGCTCGGACAGTTCATGGCCAGCGCGGCGTTGCTCGAGGTCGACGCCTGCCCGATGGAGGGCATCGATCCCGCCAAGTACGACGCAGTCCTGGGCCTCGCCGGCACCGGGTACGCCACGGTCGTCGCTTGCGCCGCCGGCTATCGCGCCGCCGACGACAAATACGCCACGACCAAGAAGGTCCGCTTCCTTCCGGATGATGTCATCACGCGGATCTGACCGCGTCCGCGCGCGGTCGGTTTCCACGGTTGACGGCCCGTTGTCCGCTGCGAAGTCTCCGCGCCTTCTATGCCGAAGATCACCCGCGCGCTGCTTTCCGTCTCCGACAAGTCAGGCCTCGTCCCCTTCGCCCGTGTCCTCGCCGAAGCGGGCGTCGAGCTCGTCTCGACCGGAGGCACCGCGAAGGCCCTGCGGGCCGAGGGCCTCGCGGTCATCGAGCTGAGCGATTACACCGGTTTCCCGGAGATGCTGGACGGCCGGGTGAAGACCCTCCACCCGAAGGTCCACGGCGGCCTGCTCCATCTGCGGGAGGACGCGGAGCATGTCGCGACCGTGCAGCGGCACGGCATCCCGCCCATCGACCTGGTGGTGGTGAACCTCTATCCGTTCGAGCAGACCGTCGCGAAGCCGGACGTCACGCTGCACGACGCGATCGAGAACATCGACATCGGCGGGCCGTCGATGCTCCGCAGCGCGGCGAAGAACCACGGCTCGGTCACGGTCATCGTCGATCCCGCCGACTACGCGCCGGTCGCCGAGTTGGTGAAGGCCACCGGCGAGACGACGCTGGAGCTGCGCCGCACGCTCGCCGCCAAGGTCTTCGCCCGCACCGCCGCCTACGACGCGGCCATCGCGGCGCATCTCGCCAAGGAGTTCTCTTCCGGGACCGCCGCCCTGCCCACGTTGGCCATCTCCGCGCCGCTCGCCCAGCCCCTCCGCTACGGCGAGAATCCGCACCAGAAGTCCTCGCTCTACGGCTAGTTCCGCGACTACTTCACCCAACTTCACGGGAAGGAGCTCTCCTACAACAACATCCTCGACCTCACCGCCGCCGCCGCCCTCATCGGCGAATTCCGCGACGACGGTCCGACCCTGGCCATCCTCAAGCACACGAATCCGTGCGGTGTCGGCCAGGGCGGATCGCTGCGCGAGGCGTGGGACCGCGCCTACGCGACCGATCGGCAGGCGCCGTTCGGCGGCATCATCGCGGTGAACCAGACGCTCGACCGCGCCTGTGCCGAGGCCATCGCCGAGATCTTCAGCGAGGTCATCATCGCTCCGGATTTCACGCCGGACGCCCTGGCGCTGCTCCAGCAGAAGAAGAACCTGCGCCTGCTCAAGATGCTCAAGGACCCCGCGGCCGCCGCACCATGCGATGTCCGCAGCGTCGGCGCCGAGTCGTACCTCTGGCAGGAGCGCGACCTGAAGGTGACCCGCGTGACCGACCTGAAGATCGTGACGAAGCGCCCCCCCACCGACACCGAGCTCAAGGCGATGCTCTTCGGCTGGCGCGTGGTGAAGCACCTCAAGTCGAACGCCATCGCCTACACCGGTCCGGACCGCACGCTCGGCGTCGGTGCCGGTCAGATGAGCCGCGTGGATTCCAGCCGCATCGCCGTGTGGAAGGCGGGCGAGGCGAAACTTTCCCTCGCCGGCAGCGTGGTCTGCAGCGACGCGTTCTTCCCCTTCCCCGACGGCCTTGTCGCCGCGGCCGAGGCCGGCGCGACGGCAGCCATCCAACCGGGCGGATCGATGCGCGACGCGGAGGTCATCAAGGCCGCCGATGATCGCGGCATGGCGATGGTCTTCACCGGCCACCGCCACTTCCGCCACTGATCACGCGGCCGGCAGCGCGAGCACCGGCGGAGCCTCGGGACGCAACGGATTGACCTCGAACCCGTGGACCACGATCTGCGCACGCCAATCCGCGATCAGCGCGAGCACGGCGGCGAGGTCGAGTCCGGCATGGGCGGCCGGATAGCGCCTGAGGTTGGCGTCCGCGAGGTCGAACAGCGCGACCGCCGGGCGCAGCCGCTGCTTCTGCAGATGCACGAACGCACCGGCGAGCTGGATCAGGCCCTTGTGGAAGGCATGGTCGGGACCGGTCTTGCCCTGCGCGAGCCAGAGCTCTTCGAGCACGTCATGGGCCTCGAAGAACAGCTGCTGGTTGAAGCAGGCGAAATACCCGAGGTAACGGGCGTCGCGCGTGCCGCCATGGAGGCCGGCGACGAGCTCGGCGATCTTGGCTGATTTCTTCGACATGCGCGCAGGCTAAGCCGCGCCGGGAGGGCGCCAAGGACGGAAACCCGCCGATCTGATCGGTTCGCTACTTCCCGCCGCTTCCCTTGCGCAGTTTCCTCTGGAGCTCGCGGATCGGGCGGTAACCGATGAGCTTCACGTGGTCGCGCTCCAGCTGCGCCTTGAGGTCGCCGTCCGTCGTGAACGTCTCGTGTTCCGCCGACCGGACCGCCCAGCTCCCGGTGATGGCCTTGAGCTCGTCCGTCGGATTGCCGGCATGGATGAACAGTTCGGTGACGCCCGGCTTCAGGTCGGCCAGACGTTTCATCCAGACGGGCTTCACGTCCTGCGCGCCCTTGTACTCGATATCGAAGATGAAATCGTCGGTGAACAAGATGCCCTTCGCCGCGAACTTCTCCCGCCAGCCGGATTGCCCGTTCTTCTCGAAGGTCGCCTGCGAAGCCATCCGCACCGGCAGGTCGAACTCGACCGCGAGCCGGAGATACTGCTCCAGATAATCCGGCCGGTATTGGAGCACGCCCATGTGCGAATCGAGATGGGTCACGTCCACGCCGGCGGCGATCGCCTTCAGCACCTGCGCCCGGGCTTCCCGGTACGCCTCCTCGGGCGTGGCCTTGGCATAGACCTGCGGAGTCTCGTGCCAGAAGTAGCCCTCGGGATCGATCAAGCCCGGGACCTCGTTCTTGGACGCCACCGGTCCCCAACGATAGGTCTGCCACTCGCTGGTCTGGCAAAGATGCACTCCGAAGTCCTTCTCCGGATTCGCCTTCGCATAGTTGGCGATCTCCAGGAACCACGGGCACGGCACGAGGATGGTGGCGCTCCGCATCAGGCCGCGCTCCAGGGCATCGATGGTGGCGAGGTTGGCCGTGTGGCACATGCCGACATCGTCGCCGTTCACGATGAGCAGCTTGTCGGTGGCCTGGTAGCCGAGACGTTCGGCGAGGTTCTGCGCGAGGGCGGACGGACAGGACGCGAACGCGCAGAACGCGACGAAGGCCAAGCATTTCAGCATGGCGATGCTTACCAGCAGCCAAGAACGAGGGGAACGGCCAATTTGACCGTTCGCCCGAAGCGCACCTCAGCGGTACCGGATATCGGTGATCTCCAGGTCCTCGTCGCCTCCAGGAAGGCGGAGACGGACGCGCTGTCCGATCCGCCCGTTCAACAACGCCTTGGCCACCGGAGAGATCCAGCTCACATGGTCATGCTCCAGGTCGGTCTCGTCCACGCCGACGATCCGGTAAGTGGTCGTCTCGCCGCGACGGTCGCGGGTCCCGACGGTGGCACCGAACCGGACCTCATCCCAAGGCGGTGCCGGTGGCTCGACGACCACGGCGGATCCGAGCACCTGCTGGATCGCCACGATGCGAGCGTCGACGGCCGAGCGACGTTCGATGCCCGCGGGACCCCCCGTCGCGGCGGCGATCGAAGGACGCTCGACCTCGGCGAGGCGGGCCAGTTCGTCACGCATCCGGGCGGCCCCGTCCGCGGTGATGTAGTTCTTCGTCCCGAACGGCAGCGAAGAAACCCGGCGCGGCCGTGGAGGCGGTTCCGGAGCGTCGTCGTCTTCGCGCGTGAACGCTTTGCTCATCGGGCGGGACGGTACCGTCCGCGAAGGAGCCCCGCAAGGGACGCAGCCGACGGGCAGTGCCGTGATCAAAATTTGGAAAGCAGGAAAGCAGGAATAGCAGCAGTCTTGTTCTCCTGCTTTCCTGTTTTCCAGATCAGGACACCGCCGACCGACCGGCGTCGCCCAGCCGGAACCATGCGATTGGATCCGGGTGGCACGGCCAACTTGGCCGTTCTCGGCGGCAACTTGCCGCCGAGTTGCGGCACCGCCAGCGCGCCCAACAAAAGTTGCTTTCCCGGCGCACCCGGAGCGGGGGGCGAGTCGCCCGCCAAAACCGGCCGGTGGCCTGTTCCACCCAGACCTCTACTGTATCATTCCGGCTCAGAGCCTGTCTGAAAAAATAGGACAGTGCCTATGGCCTGTCTGTTCCGAGGCTTCTAGCCCCACGCCAGACGGGTGGTGCCACGGGCTGGAAGCCCGCAAGCAGACAGGCTGGAAGCCTGTCCTACGAGGCCGGCCGGCCTTTTCAAACAGGCTCTCATTCGTACCGGAGCGCTTGGATGGGGTCCAGACGGGCGGCCTTGAACGCCGGGATCAACCCGGCGAGCACACCGACCAGGGCGCTGAACGCGACGCCGACGAACATCGCGGACGTCGTGATGACCGGCGTGTTCGCCGACGGCGTGAGACGCTGGAGCACCTCGACGAAGGCGTAGCTCGCCAACACGCCGAGCGCCGCGCCGACCAGCGACACGACGACGCTCTCGACCAGGATCTGCGTGAAGATGTCGAGGCCGGTCGCGCCGATCGCCTTGCAGGTGCCGATCTCGCGGATGCGCTCGTTGATGCTGGCGAGCATGATGTTCATGATGCCGATGCCGCCCACCAAGAGGCTGATCACCGCGATGATGCCGCCGCTCAGCCGCGCGTTGGAGATCTGCTTGTTGATGTTCTCGAGCTGGTTCTCCTGGGTCTCGAACGTGAAGTCCTCGATCCCATGGTGGGTCGACATCAGGACGTTGCGCGCCTGCTGGAGCGCGGGCTCCAGTTGGTCGAGGCCGACGACCTTGATGTCGATGTCGCTCAGGCGGGGATCGAGGATGCCGTCCTTGTCGCCGATGGCGCGGAACTTCACCCACGCGGTGTTGAGCGGGATGTAGATGGTCATGTTCTTCCGCCAAAAGGCCCATCCGCCCCGTTTGCCCCAGCCCTTCTGGCGCTTCGGACCGGTCTGCGCCTGCTTGCCCTGTACCTTTTGGAGGGCACGCTCCTTGGATTCCTGCTCGCTCTCGTAGTGCTCGAACATGCCCACGATGGTGAACGGTTGGCCGTTGAGCTGGATGCGTTCGCCAACGGGGTCGATCTCGTGGCCGACCTCCTCGGGCTTGCCGAAGAGCTCGTCGCGGATGCCGGTGCCGATGACGCACACGCTGCGCGCCTCGGCTTCGTCGATGTCGTTGAAGAAGCGGCCGTGCGCGACGGTATGGAGGTTCATCTCCAGGACCGCGGGCCAGACGCCGACGCATTCAGAAGGCGTCACGTGGCGTCCTGCGCGGGTCAAGGTCATGTCCTCGATGGCCATCTCGGGGGAGACGACGCGGATCAACGGAGCGCTCCGCCGCAAGGCCATGACGTCGGCCATCGTGCGGCCAGGGGCCTGGTCGGCGAGGTGGTCCTGCCACGCCGGGACGGGCTGCATGCGGAGGAGCACCTTGTCCACTCCGCCCATGGCGACCATGGCCTCCTTCATCCCGTTCTCCATGCCCTTGATGATGGCGGCCATGCCCACGAGCGAGGCGACGCCGAGGATGATGCCGAGCATCGTCAACAAGCTGCGGAACTTGTGCGCCCAGATCTCCTTCAGGCCGATGAGGATGGTGTTGACGATGTTCATCAATCGTACCGGAGCGACTGGATGACGTTCATCCGCGCCGCCTTGATCGCGGGGAACAGGCCGGCGAGCACGCCGATGAGCACGCTGGCACCGAAGGCGAGGAGCATCGATGTGATGGTCACGATCGGCGCGTTGTCGGTCGGCGTGACGTAGGTGATCACGCGGATGAGCCCGATGCTGGTCGCGAGCCCGGCCAGGCCGCCGACGACGGCGATCACGGTGCTCTCGACGACGATCTGGGTGAAGATGTCCAGGCCGCCGGCGCCGACGGCCTTGCGGATGCCGATCTCCCGGATGCGCTCGCTGATGCTGGCGAGCATGATGTTCATGATGCCGATGCCGCCGACGAGCAGGCTGATGCCGGCGATGATGCCGCCGCTGAGGCGCGCGTTGCTGATGAAGGTGCCGATCTGCTCCGCCCAGTCCTCCTGCGTGCGGAACGAGAAGTCCTCGATGCCGCGATGGGTCACCATGAGCACGTTGCGGATCTGCGTCATGGCGAGGTCGAGCTGCGCGACATCGCGCACCTTGATCTCCATGTCGCTCAGCCGGGGCTCGGCCGGGGAGTTGGTGAGGCCGGCCTTGAGCTTCAGCCACGCCGTGTTGAGCGGGAGGTAGACGGTGCTGTTCTTCATCCGGAACGGCGACCAGCCGCCGCGTCCCGAACCGCCCCATCCGCGGCTGCGCTTCGGGCCGGTCGCGGAATTCGTCACGCCTGCGGCCTTGAGTTGCGCCGCCTCGGCCTCGGCCAGCTCCCGGGTCTTGCGTTCCTGCTCGCTCTCGTAGTGCTGGAACATGCCGACCACCGTGAACGGATAGCCGCTGATGGTCATCTCGCGGCCGATGGGGATCACCGGTTCGCCGGTCTCCTCGGGGCTGCCCCACAAGGCGTCGCGGACGCCGTCGCCGATGACGCAGACGTTGCGCGCGAGCTCGTTGTCCAACGCGGTGAACATGCGGCCGTGCTCGACGGTGTGCTCCATCATCTCCAGCTGCACGGGCCAGACGCCGGATATCATCCATGTGCGGTAGGTCTTGCCGTTGGCGGCCAAGGTCGGCTGCGGTTCGAGGCGCATCTGCGGAGAGACCTCGAGGATCTCGGGCGCGCTCCGCTGGAGCGCGTAGACGTCGCGCAACGTCACTCCGGTGGCGAAATCGCGGAGATGCCGCTGGTCGACCGGCAACGGCGCCGCCTCGACCCGCATCTTCTGCAGGCCGCCGACGGCGATGAGGGATTCCTTGGCGCCCTTCTCCATGCCGGTGACGAGCGCGCTCATGGCGATCAGCGACGACACGCCGAGGATGATCCCCAGCATGGTGAGCAGGCTGCGGAACTTGTGCGCCCAGATCTCCTTCAGACCGACGATGACGGCATTCCAGAGGCTCATCAGGACAAGGGGCCGGAAAAACCGGCGGCATCCGGTCGCCGGGAGGTCTCCTGCGCGACGTAGGCGGAAAGCCCGAGCTCGCGCAGCCGGTCGGCGGTGGCGGTGATCTTGGTCTCGTGCACGACGACGTCCGCCGCGCGGACCGACGGCCCGCAGGTCCGGAGCAGATGGAACGCGTGGACGTGGCAGGGCACGACGACGGCGCGGTCGCCGCGGATCTCGGCCAAGCGGCCCTGCGCGAGCAGGATCTCGGCGAGCGCGCCGCTCTTCGGAACCGAGGCCGGACCGGATTGCGCCAGCACTTCGCGGAGGCCGTCGGGCGAGAGGCCGAGCACGATCGTCAGATCGATCCCGACGTGCTGACGGCAGAGCGTCGCGAGGTCGTCCGACATCCCCGTCGTCGTGCCGGGCCCGCCCTCGGCGAGGCCGGCCGCGATGGCGGAGCCGACCTGCTCCGCGAGCCTGAGCATGTAATCGTCGCGCAACATACGATCACCTCAGTGCCCGGCACCGGAGAGCAACGGCGTCCGGTCCAGGCCGGCGAGGCGGTCGTCCACCTTGTCGGCGATCTTGCCGTTGCGGATCTCGATGCGGCGCGGGGTGACCGCCGCGATCTCGGGGTTGTGGGTGACGAGGATGACCGTGCGGCCTTCGTGGCTGAGCCGGCGGAAGAGGGCGAGGATCACCTCGCCGGTGTGGGTGTCGAGGTTGCCGGTCGGCTCGTCGGCGAAGATGATCTTGGGGTCGTTCACCAGCGCCCGGGCGATGGCGACGCGCTGCTGCTGGCCGCCCGAGAGCTGCGACGGACGGTTCTTGAGCCGGTTGGTGAGCTCGACCTGCTCGAGGGCCTTCAGCGCGCGCTCGCGGCGTTCGCGTCCGCCGATGCCCGCGTAGATCATCGGCAGCTCGACGTTCTGGACGACGTTGAGCTTGGGCAGGAGGTTGAAGAACTGGAACACGAACCCGATCTTGCGGTTCCGGATCTGCGCGAGCTCGCGGGTCGAGGCCTTCTGGATCTCGGTGCCGTCGAGCTGGATCGTGCCCCGGCTCGGCGAATCGAGGCAGCCGAGGATGTGCATCAACGTCGACTTGCCGCTGCCGGACGGCCCGATGATCGAGCAGAACTCGCCGGCGCCGATGTCGAGCGAGACGTCGTCGAGCGCCCGGATCTCCTCGCCGCCGAGGTGGTAGATCTTGCTGACGTTGCGGAGTTCGAGGAGTGCCACGTGCGGGGTGCGAGGTGGTTTGGCGGGAAGCAGGAGGTCGCGGGACGTCGAGAGGATCAGCGCGTGGCCGCCTGCGTCCGCGCGGCCGGAGCGGCGGTATTGGCGGAACCACCGGAAGTCTTGGGAGACCCCGCCGTCTTGGCGGGCGCGGCCTTGGCGACCTTGGCCTTGTCCTCGAGCGCGACCGTGTCGCCGGACTTCAGCCCGGTCGTGACCTCGGCGAAGAAATAGTCGCTCACGCCGATGGTGATCGTACGCCGTTCCCACTCCTCACCGGTCTGCAACCAGACGTAGCGCTCCTGCTGTTTCGTCTCCGGATTGAACTCGGTGAACACCGCGGCGAGCGGCGCGGCGACGACATCTTCGGCGCTGGCGACCGGGATGGAGATGTTGGCGGTCATGCCCGGCCGCACCCGCTTGTCGACGTTCTTGAGCAGGATGCGCGCGGCGAAGCCCTTGATGTTGTTCTTGATCATCGCCTGCGGCGCGAGGCGCTCGACCTTGCCGGTGATCTTGAGGCCGGGGACGGCCTCGATGCTGACCTCGACCTCCTGTTCGACGCGGAGCCGGGTGACGTCGGCCTGGTTGATGTGCGCGTTGATGATGAGGTCGTTGAGATTCGCGATGGTCAGCACCTCGGTGCCGGAATTGAAGCCGCCGGAACCGCTGACCGCCTGGCCGTTCGAGACGGGGCGCGTGAGCACGGTGCAATCGAAAGGCGCCGTGACGCGGGTCTTGCGCAGCTTGTCGTTCACGAGGTCGAGGGCCTTCTGGGCGCGCTCGATGTCGTTCTTCGCGAGCGCGTACCGCGTGCGGGTGTCCTCGTAGTCCTGCTGCGGGAGGAGCTTCACGTCGAAAAGCTGCTGCGCCCTCTTGTAATCCCGTTCCGACTGGTCCAGCTGCAGCTTGCTCCGGTCGATGGCGGTCTCCTGGGACTGCTTCTCGATCTGCAGGTCGCGGTCGTCGAGCTGGAAGAGCAGCTGGTCCTTCTTGAGGGCATCGCCCACGTCCACCGGGAGAAGGAGGATCTTGCCGTTCACCTCGGGCCGCACGCTCACCTGCTCGGACGGCGTGATCTCGCCGGCCGCGCTCACCGCGAAGCGGATGCTCCGCGTCTCAAGCGTCGCGGTGGTCGGACGACCGCTGGCGGCGGCGACCGTCGAAGCGGCCGTCTGCTTCTTCTGCCAGATGGTCCAGCCGCCGAAGCCCAAAGCGGCGATCAAGAGCAATGCTCCCAGTGTTTTCATGCGGTTTGTCGCGACAGGGTAAACTTGATACGTAGACGTGCAATCATCGATCGCGCCCGGCGTTGTGCCGGAAGCTTGGAATCGTCAACTCTCCCCGGACTGACATGCCGTCCATGGAATTCATCCCGATCTCGGCCGCCGCGATCCTTCTGCTGCGATGGGCCGCCGAATCCGGCTTGGCGTGGCTCAACCGCCGGCACGTCCGGGCGCACGCCGATGCCGTGCCCGAGGCCTTCCGCGACATCGTGGATGCCCCGACCTACGCGAAGTCGGTCGCCTACACGCTCGCGAGATCGCGTTTCGGCCAATGGGAAGATGGCTGGGGCATGGTCGTCCTGCTCGTCGCCCTGTTCGGTGGTCCGCTGGCGTGGAGCTTCGGCTGGTCCCGCGCCCACCTAGGCGCCTCCGCATGGGCGGATGCGGTGTGGTTGTTCGCGGTCGGGGCGGCGCTCTCGGTGCCGTCCCTGCCGTTCGATTGGTGGGGACAGTTCCGTCTGGAGGAACGGTTCGGCTTCAACACCACGACGCCGAAGCTCTGGCTGCTCGACCGGATCAAGGGCCTCCTGCTTGCGGTGGTGATCGGTTATCCCCTCCTGGCGCTCATGCTGAAGCTGGTCGGATGGATGGGCCCGCTCTGGTGGCTCTGGGCGTGGGCGGTGATGACGGGCTTCCAGCTCGTGATGATGGTGGTCGCGCCGGTGTTGATCCTTCCCCTGTTCAACAAGCTCACGCCGCTCGACGAAGGATCGCTGCGCGACCGCCTGCTGAAGCTCGGCGAGCGGACCGGATTCTCGGCGAAGACGATACTGGTGATGGACGGCAGCAAGCGCTCGCGCCACTCGAACGCCTTCTTCACCGGGTTCGGCCCGTTCCGGAAGATCGTGCTCTTCGACACGCTCATCGCGCAACTGAGCGAGCCGGAGCTGGAGGCCGTCCTGGCCCACGAGGTCGGCCACCACAAGCGCGGGCACATCCCGAAGATGCTGGCTTGGGCGGCCGTGAGCTCGCTGGCGGCGTTCGCTCTGATCGGCTGGCTGGCGGAGCAGGCCTCGTTCTACCGGGCGTTCGGCTTCGCGGCGGACGCCGGCGTCGCGCCCGCGCTGCTGCTGTTCGCGCTGCTGAGCGGGGCGGTGACGTTCTGGTTCGGGCCTCTCGGGAACTTCTGGTCACGCCGCCACGAATTCGAGGCCGACGCCTATGCGGCCGGCGCGATGGGGGAGACCGCGTCGCTCACCGGCGCGCTGCGGAAGCTCACCGAGAAGAACCTCTCCAACCTCACGCCGCATCCGCTGTTCAGCGCTTGGCACTACTCGCACCCGACCCTCTTGGAGCGCGAAGCCGGTCTGGCGCGGAGCGGCGGGTAACTGGTCGCTCCTTCAGAGCGCAACCTCGCGGACGAGACCATCCGCCCCCTGTCACGTCACTTGTCCGGGATGGTGATCACGCCGCCGGCTTCGATGATTCCCTTCGGAATTCTGAGCCGGGTTGGAAGCGTGGCGGTCGGCGGTTTGCCGACGGGATTGATGTTATAGGTTTCCCCAATCACTGACGGTGGAAACAGGCCGTTTTGGAAATAGGACACGAGGTCGGAGATCCTTGGCGTGTCGTTGTCGCTTTTCTTGTTCACCGAAGCCCACAACTGCTTCTGGTTTTCGATGACTCGCAGGGTCTGGATGATTTCGTTGTAGCGGGCAGTGGCGAGAGCCCCATCGGTCATCGGAATCACGACCATCAACAGCAGACCTAGGACCGCGAGGAGCAGAAAACCGGCGCACAGCGCGAAACGAAGATTGGTCGAACGCGGTTTCATGGCGGAACCTTTTGGTCACGGTTCACGCAGGCGGGCCGCCCGCGCTCCGCCTCACTTGTCCGGGATGGTGACGACGCCGCCGGCCTCGATGGTCAGCTTGGGCGTCTTGATCCGGGAAGGCGTCGTGGCGGTGGGCTGCTGGCCGACGGGATTGATGTTGTAGGTCTCGCCGACGACCGCGACCGGGAACTTGCCGTTCTGGAAATACGGCGACAGGTCCTGCTCCGAGGGCGTGTCGTTGTCGCCCTTCTTGTGCTCCGCGGCCCAGAGCTGCTTCTGGTTGTCGATGACCCTGAGGTTCTGGACGATCGATCCGAGGCGGGCGGTGGCGAGCGCGCCGTTGATGTTCGGGATCGCCACCATCGCGAGCAGGCCGATGATCATGATGACGATCATGATCTCGATGAGCGTGAAGCCCGCGCGGAGCGGGGAACGGCGGATGTTCGAGCGGAGTTTCATGGCGGAGAACGATTGTGTGACCCTCGGATGGGCGCAGCGGGCAAACACCAAAGGACGGCAAAGGTTGCACAGAGCCCGCGACACTCCCGGAGGACGCGCAGAAACTAACGGCGGCCCGCTCCGTTTCAATCCGGATTTATCCGCCGGCCCAGGGTGCGGCGGCGGTTTCCTTCGGTGACGCGGCTTGAACCATTCCCTCCCGACCCGGTACCACTCGCCCGCCACTCGGTCCCCACGTGATGTCCGCCACCATCCGAAAATCTATCCGACCGCCGCATCCCCCGGGGATGCGAGGCCTCCTGTCGCCATGCCGAGCCTCGCCATGAACCTCGTCGACCGGTTCCTGCGCGCCCGGGACATCCGGCGGATCGCGGATTATCTGATCCCCGGGATGAAGATCCTGGCCTTGGGTCGCGGCCAGGACTGGCTGCTCGGGCGGTCGGGGTTCGCCGGGCCCGGCAGCCTCGGGCTCGACCCTTCGCTGACCGCAGAGGTGACGACGCCACAGGGACACCGACGGCGACCGTGGCGTCCAGACCACGGCGTCCCGTCGGATGCCGGGATGTTCGACGCGGTCGTCGCCGTGGGTCCGTTCGAGGATCCGGCCGGTCTCGCGGTCGGGTTCTCGGGGATCCTCCGGGCCGACGGACTGCTCATCGTGTTGGTCGATTCGGGCGCGTCGATGTGGATCCGGAGGGTCGGCGTCGGCATCCGACGGCTGGCCGGGATGCCTAGTCCTCCGCCAGCGTGTGCGGAGCGTCCTGACCGCGTTTTTTTCCTGCCCCGGTTCCACCTTCTCCGGCATGTTCATTGCCGTCTGTGGTCCCGGGAACTGCTCGTCTTCGAGCGGACCGGATCCATCCCGTCGTGAACTTGACCTCCGCCAACCCGTACCTGTCGAGCCCTCGGCCCGACAGCAATGCCGACATCAAGCCGTGCCTCTCGGTGGTGATGCCGGTCTACAACGAGGCGGCCACCGTCGGGCAGATCATCGCCATGGTCCTGGCACAGGCGCCGGTCCAGGAGCTGGTGATCGTCGAGGATTGCTCGAAGGACGATACTTGGGCCGCCTTGCAGGAGTGGCCGCAGCGCGATCCGAGGGTGAAGTTGTTCCGCCACGAGGTGAACCAGGGCAAAGGCGCGGCCCTCCGGACCGGGTTCGCCCACGCCACCGCACCGTACGTCATCATCCAGGACGCCGACCTCGAATACGATCCCACGGAGTACTGGACGCTCCTCCTCCCCCTGCTCGCCGGGAAGGCCGATGTCGTCTTCGGCAGCCGCTTCGCCGGCGGGCCGCACCGCGTGCTCTACTACTGGCACAGCGTGGGCAACAAGGTCCTCACCACGCTCTCCAACATGGCCACCAACCTCTCGCTCACCGACATGGAGACCTGCTACAAGGTCTTCCGCCTGGAGGTGCTGAAACAGATCCAGGTCGAGGAGGACCGCTTCGGTTTCGAGCCCGAGATCACCGCCAAGGTCGCCAAGCTCGGCGTGCGCGTCTTCGAGGTTCCGGTCAGCTACAACGGGCGCACCTACGCCGAAGGCAAGAAGATCGGCTGGAAGGACGGGTTCAGCGCCCTCCGCTGCATCGCCCGGTACGGGCTGCTCCGATGATGACGACCTCCGGCGTCAACACGACCGCGGCGACGGCGGACTTCGAGTTCGCCGCGTTGGCCGAGGCCAAGAACTACCGGGCCGCGCTCGCCGAGGAGTTCGCTCCGGCGCTCCGCGGCAAGGTCGTCGAGGTCGGTGCCGGCATCGGCCAGATGACCTCGGTGTTCCGTGCCCTTCCCGGCGTCGAGGACATCGTCGCGGTCGAGCCCGACGCACGGTTCCACGCCCCGTTCCGGCGGGACAACCCGGCCACGCGCCTCGTCGAAGGCATCGTCTCCGACCTCCCGGAGCGGACCGGATGGGACGCCATCGTCGCCATCAACGTGCTCGAGCACATCGAGCACGACGAAGCGCAACTCAAGGCGTGGCACGGCTTGCTGGCCGACCGGCGCGGCCGGGTCTGCCTCTTCATCCCGGCCAGGCCGG
>JANNAJ010000241.1:0-4316 GCA_031384285.1 Verrucomicrobiota bacterium | reverse complement strand
GACCGCCTTCCACATGCAGACCGAGGCGCGCGAGGTCTTCGATCTCTCGAAGGAGAGCGACGACACGCTCGCGCTCTACGGGATGAAGCGCGGCCAGACCGACGGCTTCGGCTGGCCCTGTGTGGTCGCCCGGAGGCTCATCGAGCGGGGCGTGCGGTTTGTCGAGCTGGTGGACGGCAGCTCCAGCCACAATTGGGACCAGCACGGCGACATGGCCGAACACGCGAAACACGCCAAGAACCTCGACCAGCCCGTGGCGGGTTTGCTGAAGGATCTCAAGCAGCGCGGCATGCTCGAAGACACGCTGGTCGTCTGGACCACGGAGTTTGGTCGCACACCCGGCGTCGATGGCGACAAGGGCCGCGGACATCACAGCGCCTGCTATTCCTCGTGGCTTGCCGGTGCGGGTGTGAAGGCCGGAACCAGCTACGGCAGCACGGACGACATCGGGGCGGCCGTCTCCGAGAACCGCGTCCACGTCCATGACTTCCACGCCACCATCCTTCATCTGCTCGGCATGGACCATGAGAAGCTCACCTTCCGCCACGGCGGCCGCGACTATCGTTTGACCGATGTGCATGGGAACGTCGTCCAAGCGCTCCTCGCGTAGATCACCGTATAGGTTCTCTCCACTCCGTCTTCGGGTTTTCTGTTGCCATCATCATTTCGTTCTCAGGTGGATTTGAACCGGCCGGGCGGTCGCCGAACTACTCCGGCTCGGGGCGGCAACTCCTTCCCCCGCGCGAGCAACCGATGGGCCAGAACTTTCTGATCCACCCCCAGGTCCAGCCTGAAGGCACGGTGAACACGTGGAGCCATCGGGACGAGGGCGGGAAGAAATTTGGTTTTTGCCGCGACGGCGACGTCATCGGAAACACCAACGTGAACCCGAACAGCCTGGAGATGCGCGACAAACTGGGCCGACTCTGGAAGGTCGAAGTCACCGGCAAGCAGGCGCTGTCACGCCACCGTGACTTCCTTGCGGAGATACACGTCCTGTATTGGGTTGAGCAGCTGCACGCCTTCGACCATCGGGCGTTGGAACGCCTTGCGCCCTGAGATCAACCTGCGGCCGTCGGCGAGTCCGCTGGTTCCTGCCTTCGTGCTTTCCAGATCATATCACTTCCGGAGCGTTCCCTTGGCTGACGACCGGTGGTAGCTTGCCCCACGTGACCCGCATCATCCGATGGCAGCAGGGCAGCGCACCGGTCCCGACGACCGACTGCTTCGCGCCGGAAGAACCGTTGGAGATCCGGGTCGATTCGCGTCCGGTCAGTGTGACGATGCGGACGCCGGGCCATGACGAAGAACTCGCCGTCGGATTCCTGCTCACCGAAGGACTGCTCAAGCGACCCGCCGACGTGGTCGCGGTGCGGCCGTATCCGCGCAACGAACTGGGCAACGTCGTGGACGTGCTGCTCTCGCCGGACGTCACGGTGGACATGGCCCGGCTCACGCGTCACGTCTTCGCGTCGTCGAGCTGCGGGCTGTGCGGCAAGGCCAGCATCGCCTCGGTGCGGGGCCAGTTTCCTCGCGTGCGCAGCCGGGTCACGGTCGCCGCGGAGACGCTGCTGGCGCTTCCGGACGCGATGCGGGCGGCCCAAACGACCTTCGCCGCCACCGGGGGCCTGCACGCGGCGGCCTTGTGCACCAACGAAGGCGAGATGCTGCTCTTGCGCGAGGATGTCGGCCGGCACAACGCGGTGGACAAGGTGCTCGGTCGCGCCTTCCTCGACGGCATGCTCCCGCTCGGCCGGCACGTGCTGCTGGTGAGCGGGCGGACGTCCTTCGAGATCCTGCAGAAGGCGCTCGCGGGCGGGGTGGCGATCGTGGCGGCGGTGTCCGCGCCGTCGTCGCTCGCGGTGGAATTCGCGCGCGCGAACGGCCAGACCTTGGTCGGGTTCCTGCGCGAGAACCGGTTCAACGTCTACGCCGGCGGACGGCGCGTCCGCTTCCCGGCCGCGTAGTCCGGGAAATCCGTTGGAGCCGCCGCCGCGGTCGTGTTCCACTCCGTCCGCTCCACCATGGAAACCACCGCCGCTCCCGCGCCCCGTCTCCGCGACCTCTCGCCGCAGCAATGGAAGTCCGGGTTCGCCGCTTGGCTGGGCTGGCTCTTCGACGGACTGGACATGCACCTCTACACGCTCGTCGCGACGCCGTTCGTCGCCGAGCTGCTGCGGGTGGCGTCCCCGGCGGACCCGTTGGTCGGCAAGCGCGGGGCGTTGATCCAGGCGGCGTTCCTCGTCGGTTGGGCGCTCGGCGGGGCGTTCTTCGGGCGTCTCGGCGACCTGCTCGGACGCTCCCGGGCGCTGTCGCTCACCATCCTCACCTACGCGGCCTTCACCGGGCTGAGCTTCTTCGCGCACGAGTGGTGGCACCTGCTGATCTTCCGTTTTCTCGCGGCGCTCGGCATCGGCGGCGAATGGGCCGTCGGCGCGTCGCTGCTCTCGGAGACCTGGCCGAAGACCTGGCGCCCGTGGATCGCGGCGACGTTGCAGACCGCGGTGAACCTCGGCGTCGTGCTCGCCTGCTTCTTCGGTTGGCTGCTGGAGGCCCAGCCGCCGCGCGCGATCTTCCTCGTCGGCATCCTTCCGGCGCTGCTCGTGCTCTGGATCCGCCACGCGGTGCCGGAACCCGCGGAATGGCATGCGGCGCGCCAACAGAAGCAGCAACGCCCCCCCGGGATCGCCGACCTGTTCCGCGGCGAGGTGGCGAAGGTGACGTGGCCCGTGCTCATCATCTGCGGGATCTCGCTCACGGCGCACTGGACCTTCATGTTCTGGCAGCAGGCCCACGTGCGGAAGCTCGGCGAAGTGGTCAAGCTGGCCGCGGCGGAGCAGAACCGGTTCACGACGGTCGCGCTGTTCCTCGTCATGGTCGGCTCGGTGGTCGGCAACTACTTCGCGGGATGGCTGGCGAAACAGTTCGGCTATCGGCGCGCCATCGCGGGCATGCTGGCGGCGTACGGGGTGATCATGATCACCGCCTATTCCCGACAGCCGAGCTGGGAAGCTTTGCGCGTCTGGCTCGTGCTCATCGGCATCTGCCAGGGCGTGTTCGGGCTGTTCACGATGTGCCTGCCGCCGCTGTTCCCCACGCTGCTGCGCACGACCGGGGCGGGCTTCTGCTACAACTTCGGCCGCATCGTGTCCGCGGCGGGCGTGGTGTTCTTCGGGCTCTTCACGAGCGTCGGCGACGTGCGCACGGCGCTGTTCTACGCAGCCTTCCTGTTCGTGCCGGCGGCCCTCGCGGCGCTGTGGTTGCCCGAGGAAGCGCCGGACGCGGCCTAGCCGCTCACCCGAGGTCGGCGGCCTCGTCGTCGGTCGCGGACGGATCGGGCCGGCGCGGCGCCTTGGGGTCGTAGTAGACCTTCCACAGGACGAGGCCGTGGGCCGGAGCGGTCAACCCGGCGATGGAGCGGTCCCGGCTCGCGAGCATCGGCAGCAGTTCGTCGGGCTTGAACTTGCCGACGCCCACCTGCACGAGCGTGCCCACGATGCCGCGGCACATCTTGTACAAGAACCCGTCGGCCTCGATCACGACCGTCAGCAACGCCCCGCTCCACCGCACGTCGCAGCGCGTCACATGGCGGACGGTGTGCTTCCGCTCGTAGCCCGGCGTCGAGCTGAAGGCCCGGAAATCGTGGCGTCCCACCAGCGAGGCCGCGGCGGCGCGCATCGCGGCCAGGTCGAGCGGACGGGTGAAATGCCAGGACTGCGCCCGGAGCAACGGATCATGCGCGGCGGCGTTCCAGACGAGGTAGCGGTACTGCTTGCCGCTCGCGGAGAAGCGCGCGTGGAAACCCCGCTTCGCTCGCGCCACCGACACGACCCGGATGTCCTCCGGCAGATGGGCGTTGGCGGCGAGCACGAGCTTGCGCGGCTCCATCCGGAACGCGGCGCGCGGGATGTCGAAGTGGACGCTCATGCCCCGCGCGTGGACGCCGGTGTCGGTACGGCTGGAGCTGTGGACGCGCGGTCCGGTGGGGAAGAGCTTCGCGAGCGCCTCCTCGACGCGGAGTTGCACGCTCACGTCGGCCGGTTGCAGCTGCCAACCCGAATAGGCCGTGCCGTCGTACGCCACGGTGAGGCGCAGGCGGACGTGGCCGGGGGCGATGATCTCAGGCTCGGTCAACAGACCGCGAAAGTGCCGCGGCGAAGACGGGATGACCAGCCTGCGCCGCGGCACGTCGCGGACATCACGGCTGGTCCGGCGCGACCAGATGCAGGCCGCTGATGGGTTCCGCGCCGTTGGCCGGCTGGAGCGTGCCCGGCGGATACCAAGCCACGCCGACATGGTCGTCGAAGCCGCTGTGC
>JANNAJ010000208.1:0-2822 GCA_031384285.1 Verrucomicrobiota bacterium | reverse complement strand
CGCCGATGACGATGACGCTGGAGCAGTTCCGGGCGGCGCTGGAAACTTCGGCAAATTACATTGCCGTCGGCCCGGTTTTCCCTACCAGCACCAAAGAAAATCCAAGCCCGGTTGTCCGGTCCGTCCCGATTGCGGCAGATTACCGGTGTGACGAGCGCGACTTCACACGACGGGGACCTGGTCTCCGCCTACGCCCGGGAAGGATCGGAGACGGCGTTCCATGCGCTCGTGGCGCGGCACGTGGACCTCGTGTTCGCCACGGCCATGCGGCAGACGGGCGACCGCGGCCTGGCCGAGGAGATCACCCAGAACGTCTTCGTCGCGTTGGCCCGGAAGGCGCCCCGTCTCGCGGGGTTCGAGACCTTGGCGGGTTGGTTGCACCATGCCGCCGTCCGCGAATCGAAGACGCGGATCCGGTCGGAGCTGCGCCGCCGCCGCCGCGAGGACACCGCGGCATCGGTCTCCGCGCTCCATCGCGAAGGCACCGCTCCGTTGGAGGCCCTGATGCCGCTGCTCGATGAAGGGCTCCTCGGCCTCCGGGAAGCCGACCGTCTCGCGCTGATCCTCCGGTTCATCGAGGACCGCAGCCTCCGGGAGGTCGGCGACCTCCTCGGCGTGGAGGAGGATGCCGCCCGCAAACGAGTCGCGCGGGCGCTCGCCAAGCTCACCGGCTTCTTCCAGCAGCGAGGATTCCTGCTGCCCGCCGGCACGGGCGCGACCGCGCTGCTCGCACAGGCTTCCCAAGCGGCGCCGATCGCGCTCGCCGGCACCGCGGCCCAGGCCGGGCTTGCCGCCGGCGGAGCGGCGACCGGCCTCAACCTTCTCCTCCTGCACGCCATGGCCCTCATCAAGACCCAGACCGCCGTCCTCTGCGCCCTCGTCGTCTGCGCGCCGCTCGCATGGCAATGGAACCGGCAACACGCGCTCGACGAGGCACGGAAGGCGGCCCTGGCCGATGTCGATGCCCGGGGCAGCGAACTCGCGCGGCTCACGGCGGAGGCGGACCGGGCGAAGGCGGAGGCCCTCCGGTCCGAAGCCGCGGCGCTCGACGCCGGCGCGCGGGTCGCGCAGTTGCGGGCACGTCGCGACGGCAAGGCCCCGCGGGCGGTGTACCGGTGGGACGACACCTCGCCGCGGGTCCGCGTTCCCAAGGAACTGCTCCAGCAGATGCCGCTGGATTCCGTGGGCGACAAACGCGGCGCGTTGACCGAACAGATCAAGGAAGCCCTCCAGTTGACCGACGACGAATCGGCCACCGTCCAAGCGGCGATGGACAGGTTCCTCTCGGCTTTCCACGATGCGCAGGCCGCGGTGACGCGACGCGTCGATCCGACCGAAGACGATCTCAACGGAGGCAACCGAGAGGACACCCGGGTCTTCGAGGTGGGCGCGACCTCCGGAGCGCTGCCACCGCTGCGGCAGGAACTGTTCGCCTCGTTGGCCCCGCTGCTGGGCCCGGAACGCCTGGAGCTGTTCAAGCGAGGATTGCGCAACTGGATGCCGGTCGACGACGAGCTGCCCGGACTCAATTCCAGCATGGCGGTGATGACCTTCGCCCACCGGCTCCGCTTCTATCGGCCCCGGACGACCGACCCGGTCTTGGGCTGGGGCATCGCTCCGGATTCCGGCGGGATGATGCAGGCGACGATGGCACCGGACGAGGTCCCGCGCTTCGCGCGCGCGGAGCTGCAAGAATGGATGGACCACGCACGCCAGCAGACACCTCCAGCGCCATGAGACGCATCCCCTCCCCCTTCCTCTCCCGCCGGACGATCATCGTCGTCATCGCCGCGTGCGGCATCGCGCTGGGGATCTCCCGCGGACTCCGCCTGGGCCAGACCCGGGCCGAGCTCGCCGCGATCGGACGTCGCCGCGCGGACTTGGACGCCGCCGTCGCCGCCGCGGAAGCCGAGACCCGGCGCTGGCGCGACCAGACCGAACGCGACCAGGCGACGCGCTCGCGGACCCTGGCCGAGGGCCGCGCGCTGGAGAAGGACCTCGCCGCCATCGATCCCGAGAGCCGATGGGCGACGCCACCGTTGGCCGAACGCGAATGGGATCCCAAGTCACCGTACGTCTGGTTGCGGAAGGACCTGTTGCCATCGTTCCCGGTGAGCCCGTTCGACGACCAAGGACACCTCCGCAAGGACGTCGCCGCCGTTCTTACCGTCGATCCGGCGCAGGTCCGGGCCCTCGACGCCGCGATCGGCCGTCTGGTCGCCGAGAACGGACGCCGCGAGGTCGCCCGCGCACGGACCACCGACGATCATCTGCCCGGCGTGAAGCAACACGGGGGACCGAAGGTGACCCTCCGCATCGACCCGGATCCCGACGAAGGCACCCGGATGCGGCAAGAATTCCTCGCCACGTTGCAGGGCACCCTGGGCCCGCAGCGCGCAGCGCTCCTCGAACAGACCGCAGGAAGCTGGCTCGACTCGAAGATCGCCGCGTCCGGCGACGCGCCGAAGACCTTCTCGGTGGTCCGGCATCCGGACGGGAGCTTCAACATCTCGATCCAGTCCGGGACGATGTCCATGTCCACCGGGGGCGATCGGACCTTGGGACATCACATCCCGCCGCATCTGCTGCCGTTCTTTTCCGCCTTGCAAGGCGACGCCAGGGACAGCGGGCAGCCAGCCCCGTGACCGGCGTCCTGTGACGTCTTTCCGCGGGACCGAAACCCGCTCGCCGGTCCCGTGCCTGCCCGCTAGCGTCGTCGACGTGAAACCGCTCCGGGCGCTGCTGCTGTATCTCGCCGTCGTCTTCGTCGGCGCCGCGATGCTGGCTCCGTGGGCGCATGGCGCGGTGCAGCACCTCGCGCC
>JANNAJ010000189.1:0-2376 GCA_031384285.1 Verrucomicrobiota bacterium | reverse complement strand
CACGCGCTCGTGGGATGAGCGACCTCCGCCGACCGGACGCCCGGCACCCCAGCGTGCTGCCGGCATCTTGCCGGCAGGGGCAACCTCGCGAGAGCAGGCCGCGGAAACACCCGCACGCGGTCGTGGGATGAGCGACCTCTGCCGGCGGGACGCCGGCAGCACGCTGGAACACGGTCGGCGATTGGTCCTCGGGGGCAACCCACAGTTCATGAACCGAGCGAGCCGCCCGCGCTCCCGGTGCTTCAGCGCAGGACCGTGAGGCCCAGCGCGATCACGAACAGGCCCCACGCGACGCCCGAGACAGCGGCCAGCTTCAGCCGGCCTTCCGTCGCGGTGACCCAGGCGATCCAATCGCGCAGACGCCACGGCTGCACCGACAGCCAGAGCGCGGCGAGCACCCACACGTAGGCCCAGCCGGTGATGGCGTCGCGCCAGAGGCTCTCGTGCCAGCGCGCCGTCTCGCACATCACGAACGCCGCCATCAGCAGCACCACCGAAAGACCGCGGACCGCGAGATAATCCTGGGCGAAGAAGCAGCACGCCACGCCGAGCACGGCGAAGAAGATCTGCAGCAGGGTCTTGTACTTGGCGATGTCCTCGAGGTTCTCGGCCATCAGGTTCCACTCGAACCAGACCGTGCCGACCAGCATCAGGACGATGCCCGTCGGGACGTTGCGCGGGAACCGGCGCAGCCATCGGGTCGCCGCCGGGACCTGGAGCAGGGCCAAGGCGTGCGTCAGGACCATTCCGATTCCGAGGACCAGGCTGAGTTGGGAGAGCTTCATCAAAAAGGGTTCAAGGGCAGGCTATGCGAGCGCCGGCTCGGCCATGACCGCGGGCTCCGGGGCATCATCCATGCCCACCACCGCGGGATCACCATAGAGCGTGAACGAGCCGGTTCGTTCGATCCTCAGGTCCATGAGCTGGCCGCGATGACGTTCGGAGCCGGAGAACAGCACGAGCTTGTTCGACCGGGTGCGGCCTTGGAAGCGCTCCGCGTTCTTCCGGCTCGGGCCTTCGACCAGGATCTCGACCGTCCGACCGACGAGCGCCTCGTATTTCGCGGCGGCGATGCGGTTGATCATCTCGAGGAGGCGGCCGTGGCGCTCCTCGATGAGCTCCTCGGGCAACTGGTCCGGCATCATCGCGGCCGGCGTGTCCTTGCGCTGCGAGTACTTGAAGACGAACGCCTGGTCGAACCCGACCTCCCTCGCCAACGAAAGCGTGTCCTCGAAATCCGCCTCCGTCTCGCCCGGGAACCCGACGATGATGTCCGTGGTGAGACCCATGCCGGGCTGGACGCGCCGCAATCTCTCGATGATCCCGAGATAGCGTTCCCGGGTGTAGCCGCGGTGCATGAGCTTCAGCAACCGGTCGCTGCCGCTCTGCACCGGCAGATGCGCGCACTCGACCAGCTTGGGCAACCGGCCGTACGCCTCGACGAGGTCGTCCCCGTAACCTTTCGGATGCGGCGAGGTGAAGCGCACGCGCTCCAGTCCGTCGATCGCGTGGACCGCCTCGACCAACTGCACGAAGGCGCTCTTGCCGTCCTTCACCGGGATCTCCCGCTTGCCGAAACTCGTGACGATCTGACCGAGCAAGGTCACCTCGCGCACTCCGCGCCCGACCAGCTCGCGGCATTCGGACACGATGTCGTCGATGGTCCGGCTGCGCTCGGCGCCTCGCGTCGAGGGCACGATGCAGAAGGTGCAGTGCTGGTTGCATCCTTGCATGATGCTCACGAACGCCGTCACCGCCTTGCCCGAGTTGCCGGCGAGCAGGTGCTCGCGGATGGCGGATTGGCTCCCCGGCTCCTCGTCCGTGTCGACCACCTGGTCGCGGCGCCCGGCCAGCAGGTCGTCGATGTAGCCCGCGGCCCGGTGGAACTTCTGGGTGCCGAGCACGAGGTCCACGTCCGGCAACGTCTCGACGAGTTGGCGTCCGCGGCTCTGCGCCATGCAGCCCATGAAACCGAGGAGCGGAGCGCGACCGTTCTTGCGGGCGACACCGGCGATGTTGGCCATCTTCGCCAGCGCCTTCTGCTCGGCGAGGTCGCGCACGCTGCACGTGTTGACCAGCACGACGTCCGCGCCGAGCTCGGAGGGCGCCAGGACGTAGCCCTTCGCGACGAGCTGGGCGGCGACGGCCTCGCTGTCGCGCTCGTTCATCTGGCATCCAAAGGTCTTGATGAAAACGCTCGGCATGCGGCGAAAGTGCGGCGGAACGTAGGGAACCCCTCCCCTCGCGCCAACGGGATTTTTCCCGCCGCGACCGCACGCGACCCGCGCGCGTCCTCGCCGGTAGCGGCATCCGGACCCCACAGGCGATTTGACACCCCTGCCGTGCGGGAGGACAAACGGACGTCCCCTCATCCTC
>JANNAJ010000154.1:0-3995 GCA_031384285.1 Verrucomicrobiota bacterium | reverse complement strand
GCCCGCGGTTCTACCGGGCCAAGCGCGTCCGCTGATCCGCATCAACGGGCGAGCAGACGGAAGTAGCGGGTCGCGGCCGGCGAAGCGGGGATCTCCAGATCCCGCCCGGCCGCGACTTCGGAGCCGGAATCAGTCCACAGCGCCAGATTCTCGGAGACCTGGAGCCGGTAGGTGCGGCCAGGTTCGCTGGCGACGACGCTGAGGGTCAGTTCCCCGGCGCCGGGTCCGCTCCGCACGGAGATCCGCGGAGCGGGAGCGGGCTGGAAGAGGTCTGCCAGATCGGTCGCTTCCGCCGCGTCGCCCAGGAACGGCCGCACGCCGAAGATCTCCTGGAACGTGCGCAGCGTGGAGCTGTGGGTGTAGCGGACCGGGTTGTGGTAGCCGCCGCCTTTGCCGAGCGGCGACAGCACGATCATGCCGATCGGCCCGTCGTGCATGGGCTCGTCCTTCGCGCCTTCATCGCCTTCGTCCCACACGATGAACACGGCTCCGCGGTCCTTGTAGGCGTCGGACGCGAGGATCCCCGGCAACATCGAGCGCAGCCACCGGTCGCCCTGGACGCGGGTGCTCTTGGACCCCGCCGCCAGGTTGTGCATGTCGTTGGTCAGGTTGGGCGTGATGAAGTTGAAGCGCCCGACCCGGCCGGATGCGAGGTCGGCGGCGAGTTCGGTGAAGGGCCGGATGTGGTTGGTGCAATAGGGCAGGTCGGTGTTGATGCCCTTGAAGAACATGAACGGGTCGTGCCGCACCGCGTAGTTCCCCTTGTCGACCTTCGGGATGTCCTTTCCGGAGATGTCCTCCTGGTAGGCACGCCACGGGATCCCGGCGCGGTCGAGTTGAAAGGCCAGGTGGTCGTTGGTGTCGACCTCGTTCACCGAAGGCGGTTTGTCGTTCCTGATCCCGAAGTTGGTCCCGGCCACGAGCCAGATGTAGTTCGGCTCGCTCGGATGGAGACCGGGAGGCGTGGAGTAGTTCTCCGCGAACGCGGCACGCGGGAGCACCTCCTGGTTGATGTACGGACAATAGTTGGTGTCGCGGATGTCGATCCAGTCGTGGTTCTCGAAGATGATGAGGAACACCGTCTTGATCGCCGGCAGCTCGGCCCTCGCGGCCGGCAAAAGCGATCCCAGGAGGGCCGTGAAGACGACCGGCCAGCGGAGGGATGAGGTTGTCATGATGTCTGCGCGCCGCGTCCGCGGTCGACCGACCGTGGACCGGAGGGCTTGGCGGGTCCTGTGCCAAGATCCCCGAGGCCGGGGCCGGCCGATCAACGGCCCACTGTCGCCGCCCGGCTGAGCCGCTCCAGGTCCTGCACGCGACGGAACAGGTCCGGAAGGCGTTCCACGGCGATGAACTGGCGTTTCATCACGCGGTCCGGCTGCGCCGGGGACCCGAGCCATTTCTGGCCCTCGGGCACGTGGTTCATCACGCCGGATTGCGCCGCGATGGTGGCCTTGTCGCCGATGCGCAGGTGGCCGGCGATGCCGACCTGGCCGGCGATGGTCACGTAGTTGCCGATCTTGGTGCTGCCGGCGATGCCGACCTGCGCGACCACGATGCAGTGCTCGCCGATGGCCACGTTGTGGGCGATCTGCACGAGGTTGTCGATCTTGGTGCCCTTGCCGATGACGGTCGCGCCCAGAGCCGCGCGGTCGATGGTCACGTTCGCGCCCAGCTCCACGTCGTCGTGCAGCACCACCTGGCCGACCTGCGGGACCTTGCGGTGCGCCCCGGCGTCGAACACATAGCCGAAGCCGTCGGCGCCCACGACCGTGCCGGCGTGGATGCGGACGCGTTTCCCGAGCGTGGACCGCGTGTAGAGCGTGACCGACGGGAACAAGCGGCATCCCTCGCCGAGCACGCAGTCGTCGCCCACGAAATCGCGTGCCTGGAGCACGCAATCCGCGCCGATGCGCACGCGCTCGCCCACGACGCAATGCGGGCCGATGTGGGCGGTCGGATCGATCTGGGCGGACGCGGCGACCACGGCGGTCGGATGGATGCCCGGCGCGAAGGCCGGCTCGGGGAAGAACAGCGGCAGCACCTGGGCGAAGCCGATCCGGGCGTTGGCCACGCGGAGCAGCGTCTTGCCGCTGGCCGACTTGAAATCGCCGGCGACCAGCACCGCGGAAGCGGCGCTCTGGTCGGCCCGGGCGAAATACGTCTCGTTCTCGGCGAAGGTCAGCTCGCCGGGCTTGGCCGAATCGGCCGGGGCGAACCCGTGCAGCGCGAGCGCCGCGTCGCCGACGACCTGCGCGCCGAGCTTCTCGGCGATCTGGGCGGTGGTGAAGGTGGGCATGGTGTCAGATCCCTCGTTCGTTGAGGACCTCGTTCGCCGTCCCGAGCACGAGCACCTTGGGTTGCCATCCGGCGGCCTGATGCTGCTCGATCCCGGTGAAGGCCATGATGGTGAGCCGGTCGCCCGGTTTGCCGAGGTGGGCGACGGCGCCGTTGAGCTCGATGGCGCCGGTGCCGCGCGGCCCCTTGATCACGTAGGTCTCCCAACGCGCGCCGTTGGCCATGTTGCTGCACAGGATGCGTTCGTAGGGCACGAACCCGGCGCGCTCGATCAGGTCCTCGGAGATGGTGAGGCTGCCTTCGTAATCCACGCTGGCCGCGGTGACGGCGGCCCGGTGGAGCTTCGACTTCAGGACATGGACAAGCATGGCGATGGCGTGGAAAAAGCCGTCCTGCGGGCGGGCGCGGCGAAAAATCCGCGGACACGGCCAGCGCCGCGTTGACCCGAAAAACGTGGCCGGATAATAAGGCAGGCGTCTCCGCGCACAACACAACGTTTCCACGCAACCTGATCCTATGAGCAGAAAAATCCGTTACGGCATGGTCGGCGGCGGTCGCGGCGCCTTCATCGGCGCGGTCCACCGCATCGCCGCGAACATCGATGGCCAGATCGAGCTCGTCGCCGGCGCCTTCTCCGCCGATCCGGAGAAATCCAAGGCCTCCGGTGCCGACCTCTTCCTCGCGCCCGGGCGCGTGTACGGCAGCTATCAGGAGCTCGTCGCCAAGGAGGCCGCGCTGCCCGCCGACCAGCGCATCGATTTCGTCGCCATCGTCACGCCGAACCACGTCCATTTCCCCGCCGCCAAGGCCGCGCTGGAAGGCGGCTTCCACGTGCTCAGCGACAAGCCCGCGACCTTCGACCTGGCCGAGGCCAGAGAGCTCGCCGCCATCGTCAAGAAGTCCGGCCTGCTCTACGGCCTCACCCACAACTACACCGGCTATCCGCTCATCAAGGAGGCGCGCGAACTCGTCCACAGCGGCAAGCTCGGCAAGATCCGCAAGGTCGTGGTCGAGTACCCGCAGGGCTGGCTGGCCACCCGCATCGAGGCCAGCGGCCAGAAGCAGGCGGCCTGGCGCACCGACCCGAAGCGCAGCGGTGCCGCCGGTTGCATCGGCGACATCGGCACCCATGCCGAGAACCTCGCCGAGTATGTCACCGGCCTGCAGATCAGCGAGCTGGCCGCGGACATCACCGCCTTCGTCAAGGGCCGCAAGCTCGACGACGACGGCAACGTGCTGCTGCGTTTCAAGGGCGGCGCCAAGGGTGTCCTCCATGCCTCGCAGATCTCCGTCGGCGAGGAGAACAACCTCAGCCTGCGGGTCTACGGCGAGCTCGGCGGCCTCGAATGGCACCAGCGCGAACCGAACACGATGCTGGTGAAATGGCCCGACCAGCCGATGCAGGTCTATCGTACCGCCAACGGCTACCTGTGCGCCGCCGCCAAAGCCGCCGGCCGCACGCCGCCGGCCCATCCCGAGGGCTATCTCGAGGCCTTCGCGAACATCTACAAGAACTTCTCCGCCGCCATCCGCGCCCGGAACGAAGGCCGCAAACTGGCCAAGGACGACCCCGCGCTCGATTTCCCGAAGATCGCCGACGGCGTCCGCGGCATGGCCTTCATCGAGGCCGTGGTGAAGTCCTCCAAGGCCAACTCCACCTGGACGAAACTGGAGGCCTGAACGGCGTCCCGGGGCCG
>JANNAJ010000124.1:0-20002 GCA_031384285.1 Verrucomicrobiota bacterium | reverse complement strand
GCCGCTTGCACGGCTTCGAGACCGACGCCGGGATAAGCGACCAGGAGCAGGTTCATCCCCGCCTTCGACAAGGCCGCGGTGAAATGGACTCCGAGCCCGCCGTTGGCGCCCGTCAAGATCGCGTTCCGCCCTGCCAGGTTCCGCCTCATAGCCGTTCTTGCGTTGGTGGTGGTCCTAGGGAACTTTTCTACCCCGACAAGCGCACCGTAGGGCCGCGGAAGTTGCCGTGCCGAGAAAAAACACCCCGATGGCCCGGCGTCCCCCTTCAACGGGCGCCGCCGGCGAAGGCCGCGTCCAGCCGGTTCAACGTCAGCCACAGCTGGCTCCGCATCGCCTTTCCGTCGGCGGCGTCGAGGTTCCACTTCAGCTCCATCTGCATCACCGGCGCGAGCTCGCCAAGGTCGAGGAACACCGTGCGGCCGTCGGCGAGGAGCTTCGCGGATCTCACCGGGACGTCGTCGCGGCCTTCCTTGCCGGGCCGCGCGACCGACCAGTCCTTCGACCCGTACTGCGCGGCGTAGCGGTAGTTCCACCGTTTCACCGCGTAGCTGCCGGCATCCTCCGCGGTGTCCCGCTTCAGCGGCCCGCTGAAGGTGACCGTGATGCCGTTGGCATGGGCGTGCCATGCGACGGGGAGATGGGCGGGACGCCCGGTCCACCGGACACGTTGGAACGCGCCGTCCTTCACCGCGCTGGTCTGCCATCCGGTGCTGCCCGCCACGTAGAGCGCGCCGTCGCGGGCGTTGAAGGTGGCGCGGTTCGGGCCGCTGAGGAGCTTCACCGGCAACGGCACCACCGCGCCTTGGGACACGTCGCCCACCGTGTCCCGCAGCACGGACATCATGCCGCAGCGGCCCCAGAGCAGATGGAGCATCTGCCCGCCGAGCGGACCCCACGCATCGTGCGGCAACCAGACCTGCGATCCGCTGGAGTTGTCGACCGCGTGCGGGATCCAGCACAACGGCGCGTCGTAGCCGAGCGTGCGCTCAGCGGTGATCCTCGGGCCGCCGTAGCCGTAGTAGCCTCCGGACCGCACCTCGCTGATCTGCGACGACGGCGTCCATTCGCCCTGCTGCGGCGCGACCGTGAGGAGACCGTCGGGCCGGACACCCATGCCGTTCGGGTTCCGCCAACCGGTGGCGAGGGTGACGTTCGTGCGGCCGTCGGGCGAAACGCGGTGGATGCCCTTCGGGTCGACGTAGTAGAGGTTCCCTGCCGCGTCGGCTTCGAGGCAGGTGACGTAGTCGTGGCCTCCGGCCGACGTGGCGATGGAATCGGTGAAGCTCTCGTAGAGATCCGCTTCGCCATCGCCGTCCTCGTCATGGAGCCGGGTGATCCGGTCGCGTCCGAGCACGAGCACCTTTCCGTCGCGCACCCGCAGGCCGAGCGGCTGGAACAAGCCGGTCGCGTAGCGCTTCCACGTGAGCTCGCGCAAGGAGTCATCGATGCCCGTCACGCGCCACACGTCGCCGTGGATGGTGCAGACATAGGCCGCGCCGTCGGGTCCGAAGTCCACGCCCGACGCGAACAGCAACGCCTTCCACGGGTTGTCGTACGGCATGGTGAGCGTGTCGACCGCGAGGATGTCCGTTTCCGCCGCTCGTTGGCCGCGGGTCGTCCGCGCCGGCCAGCGCGCCGGCGAAGGCCGCAGCAGCCGGCTCGGGTCCTCGGTCGGCACCGATGCCTCGGCGAACTTCTTGAACTCCCTGGATGCCGCCTCCGTCCCGCGCCACAGCAGCACCGAGAACACAACGGGCTTGTCGCTCGCCGGGAGCACGATGTCCTCCCAGCCGCCGCTTTCGGCGATGTGGCCCGCGGCAGAAGCGATGTGGACGCCGGTCACGACCGCGGCCGAGATGGTGTCGCCTTCTTGGTTCTGGGAGAGATGGCGATGCGTGGTGACGTCGGTGCGGGCCGCGTCGTCGACCTTCCGGTGCTCGGAGGAGGCGCTGACGACGTTCGTGCCGCGGAGATGCCCGGCCGCGACCATGCGGAGCGGCTGGATGTGGCGGTCGACCCAGAAGGTCCGGCGGAACACCGGGCCGGCCGGGGTGTTCTCCAGTCCCGGGACCTCCAGCACCCGGACGCCGCCGAACGCGTGCTCGAGCACGGTGCGGCGGTCGCCCCGATGGAGCCCCGCATAGCGGTAAGATGCCCCGGTCGACGATGCGGTCCCGTCGACCGCGGTGAAGGCCAGCTTGCCCGCCGGCTGCGGCGCGCGGATGAGGCCGAACCGCACCGGGCTGGACTGGAGGAACCCGCCGGTCCACGCCGCGCGCAACGCGCCGGTCGCCGTGTCGTAGGCGACCGCGCCTTCGTCGTTGTCGCCGACCTTGACGGTGAGCCCTTTGGCCACCACGCCTTCGGGGAACATCAAGGTCGACGCCAGGAACGGCCCCACGTCGGTCTGTTGCCAGCGGTTGTCGTTCCAATCGGCTTCGCCTTGGGTCGACGCCTCGCGGCCGGAGATGGCCGGCTCGCCCGCGCCGATCTTCGCGACCGGTCTGGCCGCGCTCTTGGAGCCGCCGACCGCGGGAGCGGTGGGCCGGGGCAGGGCCGTGAGGTCCGCTTCCGAGCCGTCGCTCTTGCGCCAGACCGCCAGCGACACCGTCTCGCCCTTGCCGGTCCCCTGCTCCGTCACCTGCAGGTCCTCGATCCAACCGTCGCAACCGAGACCGCCCTCGACGAGCCGGCCGACCGCGATCTGCGCCGCGGTGCCGTCGCCTTCGGCATCCCGCTTGATGGAAGCCCGGGACACCTCGGCGCCATCCACCGACAACCGGACCGCCTCGCGCGCGAAATGCATCACGACCGTGTGCCACTGGCCGTCGCAGAGGTCCCGGCCCGAGCGCAGTTCGGACGGCGTCACGCCCGGCACGTACATGCTGAGTTCGCCGGTGCCCGCGTAGGTGTAGAGTTCCCAGTGAGAAGGCGAGGACTTGGCCTCGCTCGCGGCGATGATGTTGAACTGCGCCTTGCTGCCGAGGCGCACCTTGGCGGTGACGCGGATCGGCGGCTGGCGGAACCAAGGTTTCCCGTCGAGCACCAGGCCTGTCACCCGCGCGTCGAGCGCCGGACCGGACTTCCCTTGCCGCACCGCTGCTTCGGCCGGAGGCAAGAGGCCCGCCGCGGCGCGCGACGGACGCGGAGCCTTGGGCTTCGGCGGCGCGTCGAGCTGCGCGAGCACGACCTTGAGGCCATCGAGCTCTTTCCGCAGCTTCACCTCGGCGTCCTCCTCGGTGTGGCCGAGGATCCCGACCGGGCCGCTCCATCCGCTCGCGCGCAACGTGCGGACCATGTCGACCTCCTCGTCACCGGTGCCGAGCGGGATGATCTTCTTCCCGGTGCGGTCGCCGTCCCGGACCATCCCGTCGAGGTTCACCGCGAGCAGGAACGGCTGCACGAGACGGAGCACCGCGGCGAAGTCGTCGATATGGGCGTGGCCGTGGTGGAAGTTGTAGACGATGCCGACGTTCGGGTGGCCGGCGGCGCGCAGGCGCCGGACGATGGCCACCTGGTTCGTCGGTTCGCCGAACCAGCCGAGATGGTTGTACAGGCCGACCGTCGACCCGATCTTCTGCGCCGCGTCGCAGATCGGCGCTAGGGTCGCGACCGCGCCGTCCACCTTGGCGGCGACCTTCGCGGCAACGGGTTCCGCTTCGGTGCCCATCGTGACCCAGAGCTGCGGGCTGAGCTTGTGGCGCGCCAGGCAATCCAGCACGGCCTTGGCTTCGTCGTTGAGCGCGGCCGGGAACCACCATGCGGTCAGCTCGATGCCGCGCTTCCCGAGGGCCGCCACCTCGGCGTCGAAGGTCGGCACGTGCTCGGACCGCCAGTCGTAGGCGAGCCGCCGGATGCCGAGCCGCTGCAACATCTCGGCACGCTCCTCGGGTCCGCGCTTCTTCGTGTCGAACGGCACGATGCACCAGGCGACGAGGTTGGTCGGCGCGAACAGGGCGTCGACCGCGCGAGCGGCCGGCGGACCGGCGAAGAACACGAGAAGGCCGGCGAGCAGGGAACGGGAGCGGAACAACGGGTGCACGGCCGCATGACGCGACAAGCCGCGCCCGGCTTCAACCCCGGAAACGGCCCGCGGCGCGCACGATCGCGGGAGAGCCCGCGCCGCGCCGGCTCACATGCCCATGATCTGGTAGCCGGCGTCGACGTAGATCACCTGGCCGGTGATGGCCGCCGCGCCGTTGCTGGCAAGGAACACGCCGGTCGCGCCCAACTCGTCGGGCAGCACGTTGCGCTTGAGCGGCGAGTGCGCCTCGTAGTGCTTGAGCATGTCGCCGAAACCCGCGATGCCGCGCGCCGCGAGCGTGTTCATCGGGCCGGCGCTGATGCAGTTCACACGGACCTTCTTCGGCCCGAGCGAATACGCCAGGTAACGCGTGCTCGCCTCCAGCGCGGCCTTCGCCACGCCCATGACGTTGTAATGCGGGATGACCTTCTCGGCGCCGTAGTAGCTCATCGCCACGATGCTGCCGCCGTCGGTCATCAACGGCGCGGCGCCGCGGGCCAGCGCGATCAGCGAATAGGCGCTGACATCGTGCGCGACCTTGAAGGCTTCGCGGCTCGTGTCCAAGAAATCGCCTTCCAACGCCTCGCGCGGCGCGAAGGCCACCGAGTGCAACAGCAGGTCGAGCCGGCCGAACTTGGCGCCGACCTGCGCGAACACCGACGCGATGTCCTCGTCGCGCGTCACGTCGCACGGGAGGATCAGCGTGTCCGCGCCGAACGTCCCGGCGAGCTCCTCGACGTTGTCCTTCAGGCGTTCGCCCTGGTAGGTGAACGCAAGGGTCGCTCCTTCGCGGGCCCATGCCTGCGCGATGGCCCAGGCGATGGAGCGTTTGTTGGCGACGCCGAAGACGATACCGAGCTTTCCGGTGAGAAGTCCCATAGGTCCCGATAGGCTCAGCGGAAGACGTCCGCGCGTCAACGTCCGCGGATACCCTCGGTTGACACCTCAACCGACCGCGCACCCGCCGGCCAGGCGAACTCCTGCGACTTGCCTCCCGGCCAACGGACCTGGAGCCCGGTCGGTGCCGACGGCGACGCCAGCAGCACCGTCGCCGAATCCTGCGACCAGTATCCGTGGCCCGCGTGGACCTCGCGCGCCGGTCCGCTCCGGTCGCCGGAACGCAACCGCACGATCGAACCGACCGCGTCGGGATTGTCCTTCGGGCCGCGCAAGGCCACGCGGACGCCCGGTCGCCCGGTCTCGTTCCGCAAGAGCCGCACCGGACCGCTCTGTTGTCCCACCGCCAGGTCCGGACGGCCGTCGCCGTCGAAGTCTCCCACCGCGCTGCCGCGCTGCTCACCGTGGATGGAGACGCCGGATGCCAGAGGTCCGAGCGCGCGGAAACCGCCGCGTCCGTCGCCGAGCAGCACCAGGCCGGCACCTGCGTCCTGCCGCGTGGTCTCGATGTCCATGCCGGAGAAGTTCTGTGCCAGGAACACGTCCTCGTTCCCGTCGCCGTCGAAATCCGCGACGCTCACGCCGAAGGCCGGCGCGAACTGCGCCTGCACCGGCATCGGCCGCGCCTCGAAGCGGTCGCCGCGGTTCAGGAAGACCATCGAGTCGGACGTCGACGCGACCAGCTCGCGCGACGCGGCGGCGTGGTCGCCGAGCACGGTGGCGATGCTCGCCCGGCCGTAGGAGTGGTGGTCCGGCACGCGCGATGCCACCGACGGCAGCAGCGCCGCGACCGTCTTCCACTGGCGCCACGGCGTCACGATCGAGAGCTGCGGATCCATCGACGCGAGCAACGTCTGCACGCCGCCGTTGTCCGATAGGTCGCCGTGGTAGAGACGCGCGGGGAGGTCGCTGCCGGAAGGTTGGTCGACGCGCCAGTTGCGGCCCCAGTTCGAGACGACCAGGTCCATCCGGCCGTCGCCGTCGAGGTCCGCCGTGGTGATGCCGTTCCAGCAGCCGGTGATACCGGTCATCCCGTGCGCCGCGGTCACATCGGTGAACTTGCCGCCGTCGTTCCGCAGCAGGCGGACCGGGCCCCAGTCGCAGGCGAGCGCCAGGTCGGCATCGCCGTCGCCGTCGAAATCGGTGGATACCGCGCCGCTCACGAGGCCGATATCGGCGAAGGTCTGGGCGACCACGAAGACGCCGCCGTCGTTGCGAAGGAGCAACGATGTCGCAGGCTCCGGATACCGCCCGGCGACGGCGCGCCCGCCGATGAAGAGGTCGAGGTCGCCGTCGCCGTCGATGTCCGCCATCACGACCGGCCCGGTGGAGTTGAGATGGTTGATGACCGCGAGCTTGGCGGCGGGCGGTGCGGCACCCTTCAAGGTCGCGATGTCGAACGGCGCCGCATCCGCGTCCGCGTCCTCCCAGTTCGACGCGCCGGAGACGATGCGGACGGCGCCGTCCGCGGCCCGCCATACGGCGACACCGGTCTGGTCGCGCGGATTGGACGGCGGCACCGGCGCGTTGGTCCATTCGACCAGCCCGCGCCGGCCTTCGTTGCGGAAGACGACGGTGCGCCCGGTCTTGCCGCCGCCAACGATGAGGTCGTCCGTGCCGTCGCCGTCGACATCGGCCCAGGCGACGCCGGGCCCGAGGGTGCTGAGCTTGCGCGGAAGCAGCGGTTGCCGCGCGAAGTCGTCGTAGGGCTCGTCGAGGTGGACGTGCCGGACGGACGCGCTCACATCGCGGAACAACGCCGGCGGCGCGGCGACGGCAGGCGGTGAGGGCCGCGCCGCGGCCTCGTCGATCTCATAGATGCGGTCCGGCGCTCCGTCTTCCACGACCGTCCGCTTGCCGCTGCGCCAGACGACCTCTATCGAGAGGCGCTTGGCCGTGCCCGCGGCGAAGACGCGCATCGGATCATCGCTCGAGCAGTAGCGGCCGCCCGCCATCATCTGCTGCGTCTGGGTGACCGGGCCGCCGAGGACCTTGATCTTCGCGCCGATGCCTCGGGTGTTGCCGCCGGCGCCTTTCAAGCGCACCGCGACGCGCGGCCCGGACGAGTCGTTGCGGAGGACGCGTGCCGGCCCGTTGAGGCAGTTGATGACGACATCGAGGTCGCCGTCGTTGTCGAGATCGGCCAGGGCCATGCCCTGTGCCACACCCGTTGTGTCGAACCCCCACGCGGCGCCGGTGTCCTCGAAGGTCAGGTCGCGGCGGTTGCGGAACGCCATGCTCGGCACCTCGCGTCGCGGCATGCGCCCGAGGAACTGGAGCCGCTTCTCCGGCGTCCGCCACGCGCCGGTGCGGCCGACCTCGGCCATCACGTCCGCGTCCTGGACGTCGTGGTTGCTGCCGTTGGCGATGAGCAGGTCTTCCCAGCCGTCGAGGTCCACGTCGAGGAAGACGGCGCTCCACGTCCAATCGGTCGCCGCCACGCCGGAGAGCGGCGCGATGTCGGCGTAGGTGCCGTCGCCGCGCGCGAGGTGCAGCGTGTTGCGCGGGACCTCGGGGCGGAACTCCGGGTCGGCGACCGGCCAGGGCAGGATGCCGTCCAAGGTGAACGGCCGTTGCCATGCGCGCGTCTGCCGGCGCGGGCTGAGCATCTCGGCGACGAAGAGGTCGTCGAAGCCGTCGCGGTCGATGTCCGCGGCGTCGACCGCCATCGACGACAGGCTGTAGTGGCGGAAGGCGGTCCGCGGCGCGGCCTTGAAGCGTTTGCCGCCCTGGTTCAGCCAGATGCGGTCCGGCCAATAGACGAAGTCGTTGCAGACGTAGAGGTCCGGCAGGCCGTCGCCGTCCAGGTCGCGGAACATCGCGGCCAGACCCCAATCCGGCGGTGCTTCCTTCAGCGCCTGGCCGTCCTCGTCGAGGAACACGCCGACGTGCCACGGGGCGGGGATGAAGTTGCCGCCGCCCTTGTTCACGTAGAACTGGTCGCCCTCGCCCTTCTCGAGCACCTCGGTCGCGCCGATCGGGTTCGGTAACGCCAGGAAACGGTCGCGCGGTTCTACGACCGGCGAGCCGTCGGGCGCGCGGCCCGTGGTCATCCGCAGGCCGGGCGGGTTGTCGTTGACCGTGTCGGTGCGGTAATGCGTGACGTACAGGTCGAGGTCGCCGTCCCCGTCGACATCGGCGAGGGCCATCGATGTGGCGCCGGACTTTTTGGCGAGCTTCGGATCGGCGATCTCGGTGAAACGGCCGCGGCCGTCGTTGAGGAAGGCGCGGGTGCCGCCGCCGAGGCTGTTGACCAGCAGGTCGAGGTCGCCGTCCCCGTCGATGTCGGCCAACGCGCAGCCGGTCGAGAACTGGCCCGGGCACGCGACGCCGGACGCGGCGGTGACATCCTCGAACTTCCAGCCTCCAAGGTTCCGGTACAGTGCGTTCCCGCCGTCGAGCCGGCAGAAGTAGATGTCCACCCAGCCGTCGCCGTCGACATCGCCCAAGGCCACGCCCGAGCCGTTCTCGAGCAGGCGGTTGACGGCGACCATCGCATCGGTGAGGCGGTTGGTGAAGCGGATGCCGGTGTCGGCCGGTGGCAGCAACGTGAATCCCGGTTTCCCGGTCGCCGGGACCTCGGCCTTGGCGCTGCGGAACCCTTCGCCGGCCTGCCAGACGAGCGGCGCGGCCGCGAGGACCGGGACGCTGGTGCAGACGACGAAGGCGAGCGCCACACCTCCGGCGAGATCGCGGGCATACCGGGGGGCTTCCATGGTGAAGGCCGGAAGTTAAGGAGCCGGCCGGCCGGAGGCGACGGAATTCACCGGGACCGAAGCGGGGGCGTCCGGCTGGGTCGCCGGCAAAAAAAGGCGGGCCGGGACGCCCCGCCCCGCGATCGGTCCGGTGGTGGCCGGTTCAGGCACCGATCTTCTTCTTCGCTTCCTCGGGCACCTCGACCTTGGTCGTGCCCACGGCCTTGAGCTCGTAGGTGGTCGTGCGGGTCATGTCGCGGTCCTCTCCCTGGATGTTCACGGTGCTCGAGATCTTGACCTGCACCTTGGAGATCTGGCCTTCCTTGAGCCAGTACTTCACCGAGCCCTTGGCGTTCTTGGGCTCGGGAGCCTGGCCGCCGGGACGTCCGCCGCGACCGAAGGCGGCGAGTTCCTTGGCGCCATCTTCCGTGAGGTCGCCGCTGACCACGCCGTCCGTGGCCTTCAGCTCCTTGACCTTGTCGGCGAGCTTGCCCGCCTCGTCGCCCGGGATCCGGCTGCGGAGCAGCTGCCCGCGCATCCGACCGCCGCCGCCACCGCTCGCGGCGGCGCGGAGTTCCTCGGCGGTCTGCCAACCGTCCTCGGTCTTGAGCACGCCCTTGTCGCCCTTCAGCACCGCGGTGGTCGTGTTGCCGTCACGTTCCTGGGTGAGCACCGCGAACCCGCCCTTCTCGACCTTGCCGCTGATCGGCGCCGGCGTGAACTGCCCGCCTTCGATCTCGGTGACGGCGGTCCAGCTGTAGTTCGGCGCGTCGGAGAGCTTCTTGGCGGCGGCTTTGACATCTTCCTTGGCGTCGGCAAGGCAGAGCGTCAGCGCGAACGAGGAGAGGAATGTGGCGGTGAGGATTCGTTTCATGGGGTCGGGGAGTGTGTGTGCTGGTTTGAGCAACGGTGGTTACCCGGAAGAAGACCCGGCCGGCGAACAAGCGGTTACAGCCGCAGTTCCAGCGGATCGTGCCCGGCGACGTCCGTCGGCTCGGCCGTGGCCGCCTCAGCCCACGCGGAAGCTGATCTTCTGGACCATCGCCTTGCCGACGGCGAGCTGGAGCCGCTCGAGGATCTCGTGGCGCCGGTAGCGGACGATCTCCGAGAGCCACGTGCTGCTGTCGACGTTCACGAAGAGCGTGCCGCGGACGAGGCCGGCCGGTTGCGCGTGCTGCGCGATCAGCGGATCGATGGTCCGTTGCCAGACGGATTGGATCTGCGATTCGGCGACGCGTTCCTCCAGCCGGAGGCCGGCGAGGACCTGCGGGATGAGCTGACCGACCGGGCGCCCGGCGGAACGCGCGGCGATCTCGAGCGGCCGGACGTCGATCCCGCGCCAAGCGGCGAGCACGCGGCCGCGGGCCTGTTCGGCTCGGCGGGCTCGGGCGGCGGGGGACGGCGGCGACACGACCGCAGGCTGCGGAGCGCGGAAGGCCGGGTCAAGCAGCCCGCCCCCTAGAGCAAGATTCTCCGCAAGAGGTAGGCAGCGCACTTGCTATGGCGAGGGCATGCTCATCGGAACCCCGTCGTCCCGCTCCGTCCGGAAGTTTTTAGTTCCCCGTGCCGGAGCCCTTTGCCAAGGTCGCTCCATCATGTCTTCGGTCCGTCAAGTCCTAGCCTTGCTGTCGTGCGCCATGGTGGCCCTGATGGTGCAGGCCGCCGAATTCCGTCTGGTCACCGGCGACGTCTTCAAGGGCGAGCTTTCCGCCGCCGACAAGGACGGCCTCGTCGTCCGGCTGGACAGCGGCGATTTCTCACCGCGCATCGACTGGGCGAAGCTGAGCGACGAGACGCTGAAGGACCTGGTTGACAACCCCAAGGCCCGCCGCTTCGTCGAGCCGTTCATCGAACCGCCGTCCGAGACGATCGCCCTCCAGCAGGCCAAGGAGATCCCCGTCAAGCAGCCCGCCCGGGTCGAGCTGCCCGAGGTTAAGAAGGGCCTCGCCGCCGCGCTGACCTCGCCCAACGGCTTGATCCTCCTCGGTGTCCTCTTCTTCGCGAACCTCTACGGTGCCTACGAGATCGCCCGCTTCAAGTGGCGTCCGGTCGCGCTCGTGTGCGGCATCTCGGCGATCCTGCCGGTGCTCGGCCCCCTCATCTTCCTCGTCCTGCCGCGCCACACCGTCGAGGCCCAGGAGAGCGCCACCGAGACGGCCGTGCAGCAGACCCATCTCGGCGTCCCCGTGGGCGGGGCGGTTCCCGCGAGCGGCGGGGGTGTCGCGTCCGCGCTCGGTGTCGCCAAGGGCGGCGGCAGCGCCACGCAGCAGGAAGGCCTGCCCAAGATCTTCAAGCGCGGCGACATCACCTTCAACCGCCGTTTCTTCGAGACGCAGTTCCCGACCTTCTTCCGCGTCGTCTCCAGCGAGGCCGACAAGGACCTCGTCATCGAGATCGCCGCGGGCAAGCACAGCGTCGTCGCCGTCCGTATCAGCCGCATCTCGGCCAACGATGTCTTCATCAAGACCGCGACCAACCAAGAGGTGCAGGTGCCGTTCGCGGAGATGGTCGAGTTGAAGCTCCGATCCAAGGACGCCGCCTGATCCGGCCCGTCCCGGCGCGGCCCGACAGCTCCCAACGCCTCCCATGAGATATCGCGCCATCCTACTTTTCGGGGCACCCGGAGCCGGCAAAGGCACCCAAGGGAAGATCCTGGGCCAGGTCCCGAACTTCATCCACTTCTCCTGCGGCGACGCCTTCCGCAACCTGCGCGTCGATTCGCCCCTCGGCCGCGTCTTCGTCGAGTACGCCTCCAAGGGCCAGCTCGTCCCCGACGAGCCCACCATCGAGCTCTGGCACAACTCGATCAGCGGTTTCATCGCCGCCGGCCGCTTCAACCCCGAGGCGGACACCCTGTTGCTCGACGGCATCCCGCGGAACCCGAACCAGGCCCGGATCATGACCGAGTTGATCGAGGTGAAGGCCGTCTTCAACCTGTTCTGCCCGGCGATGGACAAGCTGATCAACCGCCTCCAGCGACGTGCTCTCCGCGACAACCGTCTCGACGACGCCAACGTGGAGACGATCCGCGCCCGACTTGAGACCTACAAGCGTGAGACCCGCGCCGTGCTCGAGTGCTACCCGGAGGAGCTGATCCACCAGATCGATTCCACCCAGGAACCGCTCCACGTCCTGCTCGACATCCTCAAGATCGTCGCCCGCGTCCCCAAGCCGGCGGTGAGCGACGGCAACACCACCTTCGCGGCCAAGCCGACCGCCTGACCGCACCCGGCCCCCTCTGGGCGTCTCGGATCCTCCGGCGCCCGTGACGGCCCCATCGGATCAGCAGCCATCGACATGCCCCAATGACTCCGCTCCGGATCATCTTCATGGGCACGCCCGACTTGGCCCGCGACGTCCTGGCCACTTTGGCGGACGACCCCCGGTTCCCGGTCGTCGCGGTCGTCGCCCAACCGGACCGCCCGAAGGGCCGCGACCTCCAGCTCCAACCGCCGCCGGTGAAGATCGAGGCGCTTGCACGCGGCTTGCCGGTGCTGCAACCGGAGAAGGCCCGCGACCCTGCGTTCCTTGACCAGCTCCGCGCGCTCGCCCCTGATCTCATCGTCGTCGCCGCCTACGGCCAGATCCTGCCGCAGGCCCTGCTCGACATCCCGCGCCACGGCTGCCTGAACGTCCACACCTCGATCCTGCCGCGCTGGCGCGGCGCGGCGCCGATCCAGTGGGCCATCGCGGACGTCGACGCGGAGACGGGCGTCACCTTGATGCGGATGGAGGCCGGACTCGACACCGGTCCGGTCGTCTCGGTCGCGCACACGCCGATCAGCGACGCCGACACCGGCCAGACCCTGCACGACCGTTTGGCAGGGCTCGGAGGCAAGCTGCTCGTCGACACCTTGCCCGCCTATCTCGCGGGCGGGATCGTCCCGCGGCCCCAGCCCGCGGAAGGCGTCACCTACGCGCGCAAGGTGACCAAGGAGGACGGACGGCTCGACTGGAAACGGTCGGCGCGGACCTTGGCGGCGCGCCTGCGCGCGTTCACGCCGTGGCCGGGAGCGTTCTGCCACATCCCGTCCGGGCCCAAGGCGAAGCTGCTCAAGGTCCACGCGGCGCAGATCGTCGCAGGCTCCGGAGCGCCCGGAACGCTCCTTGCGGCGGACAAGGCCGGGCTGGTGGTCGCGTGCGGCGAAGACGCGCTGTGCCTGACTGAGGTCCAGCCCGAGGGCGGTCGACGCATGACCGCCGAGCAGTTCCTCGCCGGCCACAAGATCGACCGCCTGTCGTGATCCCGTGACGGTCATCGGGGGCCGGACCGCCATCCGATCGCGTCGGATCGCGCTCGTCGCCAACTCGCGGCTTGCCGCAGCATCGTGCGAAGCGGCTAAATGGATGCGTCCCCGCGCTCGCCAGCGCGCTCGCGCCGTCACGCATCCAGAACCACGCACCACGCCATGAAACTCCGTCTCCTCACCGCCGCGCTTGTCGCCGCAGGATCGATCGCCGCCGAAGCCGCTCCCAAGAAGGTCCTCGTCGTCACCGCCACCAAGGGCTTCCGCCACAGCTCCATCGCCACCGCCGAGAACGTCATCGCCACCCTGGGCGAGACCAGCGGCGCGTTCACGGTCGTGGACTATGTGCGGGGCGGCGGCGATGCCATGAAGGGCCAGGACGACTCCGACGTGATGGAGAAGATGACCCTCGCCAAGCTGGCGCAGGTGGACGCCGTCATCTTCGCCAACACGACCGGCAACCTCGCGATCCCCGACAAGGACGGCTTCATCAAGTGGGTCGAGAACGGCCATGCCCTGATCGGCATGCATTCGTGCAGCGACACCTTCGACGGCGCCGCCCGCTACCAGCCGTTCATCGACCTGCTCGGCGCCGAGTTCAAGACCCATGGCGCCCAGGTGCAGGTGGACGCCTACAACCAAGATCCCGGCCATCCGGCCACGAAGCACCTCGGGTCCGTCTACACCATCTTCGACGAGATCTACGAGTTCACCGACGCCAGCTGGCACCGCGATCGCGTCCACGGGCTGCTCACGCTCGACAAGCATCCGCAGACGCTCGCTCCGGGCGACTACCCCATCGCTTGGTCCAAGGATGTCGGCCACGGCGGGAAGGTCTTCTACACCTCGCTCGGCCACCGCGAGGACGTCTGGACCAGCGCGCTCTACCAGCAGCACATCTTGGGCGGCATCAAGTGGGCGCTCGGCCTCGAGAAGGGCTCGGGCAAGCCGACCGACACCGCCAACAGCATCTCCGACGCGGAGAAGAAGGCCGGCTTCAAGCTCCTGTTCGACGGCAAGACGATGAACGGCTGGAAGTACCGCCGCTCCGAAGGACCGAAGTCGTGGAGCGTCCAGAACGGCATGCTCGTGAACACGCTCGGCAAGGGCGAGCACGGCACCGACATCCACACCGAGGAGAAGTTCAAGGACTTCGTCGTGCGCTTCGAGTACCAGGTGCCGCCCGGGTCCAACTCCGGCTTCTATCTCCGCGGCCGCTACGAGCTGCAGATCTTCGACAACGCCAACAAGGACGGCCATGCCAAGGGCCTGAACGGTGACCTGTACAACGTGTCGGCCTGTGCCGTCCCGGCGGCCCGCAAGGCCGGCCAATGGCAGCAGGGCGAGGCGCGCATGGCGGGGGACAAGGTCACCTACATCCTCAACGGCGTGAAGGTCCACGACAACGTCCCGGTCTCCCGCGGCACCGGCGGCCACCTCGACGACGACAACGACAAGCCGGGTCCGATCCTGCTCCAGGGCGACCACGGCGCGGTCGGCTTCCGCAACATCCGCATCAAGCGGTTGGATTGATCGCGCGGCTCCGCTTCTTCCGAGACGCCCGGCCCCGGCCGGGCGTCTTCATCTTTACCGGCCCCGCCTTCCGATGCGGCTCCCGGAACCCGATCAAATAATCCCGGCCGAGCTGCGTCCGACCCCCACGACCGACCCGATGCCCACCCTTGAACGCACCATCGAAGCACGTTGGCGGCACCAAGTGCATTTCACGCAGGACGTGTTCTCGCCGGAGAACGCGCTGCTCGCCGACGTGCTCGCGGACGGGCGGCCTGTGCCGTTCGGACGCCGGGCCAAGGTGTTGGTCGTCGTCGACGAGGCGCTCGCGCAGGCGACGCCCGGGTTGGTCGCGCGGGTCGAGGCGTGGTTCGCGGCCCGCACCGACGCCACCCTGCTCGTCTGTCCGCCGGTGCTCATCATCGGCGGCGAGCCGGTGAAGAACGCCTACTTCCGCGTCTCCGAGATCCACGCGCTCATCGAGCGGTTCCACATCGACCGGCACGGCTACGTGCTCGCCATCGGAGGCGGTGCGCTGCTCGACATGGTGGGCCTCGCCGCGGCGACCGCGCACCGTGGCGTCCGGCTGGTCCGGCTCCCCACCACGACCTTGGCGCAGGACGATTCGGGCGTGGGCGTGAAGAACGGCATCAACGCTTTCGGGAAGAAGAACTTCGTCGGCACCTTCACGCCGCCGTTCGCGGTGATCAACGACTTCAAGCTGCTGGAGACGCTCCCGTCGCGCGACAAGCGCGCCGGCTACGTCGAGGCCGTGAAGGTCGCCTGCATCCGCGACGCCGCGTTCTTCGACCGGCTGGAGCAGGACGCCGCAGCGCTCGCCGCTTTCGAGCCCGCGGCGATGCAGCGCCTCATCTTCCGCAGCGCCGAGCTGCACCTCGACCACATCGCGGGCAACGGCGATCCGTTCGAGATGGGCAGCGCGCGTCCGCTCGATTTCGGCCATTGGGCCGCGCACAAGCTGGAGCAGCTCTCCGAATACCGTCTTCGTCACGGCGAGGCGGTGGCCGTCGGGGTCGCGCTCGATGTCGTCTACGCCCGCTCCCGGGGGTTCCTCGGCGCGGCCGACGCGGAGCGCGTGCTGGTGCTGCTGGAGCGGCTCGGCTTCGACCTCTTCGCAAGCGAGCTCCTGCACGAGGACGAGACCGGCCAGCTGCTGGTCGTCGCCGGGCTGGAAGAGTTCCGCGAGCATCTCGGCGGCGAGCTCACCATCACGCTCCTCCGCGCGATCGGCCAGGGCTTCGAGGTGCACGAGATGTCGCAGCCGCTGGTCGTCGACGCCATCGACGAGCTTCAGCGGCGCCATCTCGCGCGCGGCGGTTCGCTGCTCCGCGTGACGGCTTGAGGCGCGGCCCGGCTCCGCGCCGTCGCGTCGTCAGACCGTCGCGCCGGGTTGCGCGAGCAATGCCTTCGCCGCCGAGGCCACGGTCGCGCGCTGGGTCTCGTCGAGCGGGCTCAGCAGCGGAAGGATCGTGCCGGTGTCCGCGACCCCGGCGAGCCGGACGGCCTCGTGCAGCACCCGCACGGGGTTGATCGCGTTCCGCAGGTCTTCCAGCGGTCTGAAGATCCCGCGGATCCGGGCCGCCTCCGACCAGTCCCCGGCGCGCATGGCCAGCAGCATCTTCTGCGACAACGCCGGCGCGACGCACACGCAACCGCTGGTGAAGCCCGTGAGGCCGAAGCCGCGCACATGGGCGATGGCGGGTTGTTCGCCGATGCCGCTCACGATGAGCGACGGCGGCACGAGGCCGACCAGTTCCTTGAGGAAGGGGTCCTCCGCCGGATCGGGGCGGACGATGGCGTACTTGATCCACGAGACCACGCCGTCGGCGACCAGCCGCGCGACCTCCTTCGGCGTGACGTAGCCCTCCTGCTTCACGTAGACGACGATCGGGTTGCCGAGCTTCTCCGCGAAGCGCCGCAGCCCGGTCTCGACTCCCGCGAAGGTGTTCAGGCCCTGGTGAGGCAGGACCATGACCGTCGGGAACGCGAAGTCCCGCAGCACCTCGGCCTGGTCCATCATCACGCCGTAGGACGGGCCCGCGGAGGGCACGACCAAGGTGTCCTTCGCCGCCGTTCCGGCGAGCATCGTCAGCATGCCGGCGTATTCGCTGGGACGGATGTGGTAGAGGATCGCGTTGCCGCCGTAGAGCAGCGTGTCGACACCGCCGGCCTCGATATGGCGGATGATCTTGGCGTTCTCGGTGGCGGAGATGCGCCCTTCGGCATCGCGGGCGAGCGGCGGCACGGCGACGACGGAAGCGGCGAGACGGGCGGTGGTGACGGGGCGTGTGTCCATAGGTTCAGAAGATGTCGGGCTCGGGCGTCGGCGGACCGTGGTGAAGGAAGCGGAAGTCGCAGCCTTCGTCGGCCTGCGTGACCTCTTCGCTGAAGAGCTTGCCGTAGCCCCGGGCGAAGCGCGGTCCGGGCGCTTGCCACGCGGCGCGACGGCGCGCGATCTCCTCGTAGGAGACGTGCCAGCGGAGGCGGCGTCCGGCGACGTCGAGCTCGATCAAGTCGCCGTCCTGGACCAACGCGAGCGGTCCACCGGCGGCCGATTCCGGAGCGATGTGCAGCACGCAGGCGCCGTAGCTCGTGCCGCTCATCCGCGCGTCGGAGAGCCGGACCATGTCGCGCACGCCGGCCTTCAGCAGCTTCTTCGGGATGGGCAACATGCCCCACTCGGGCATCCCCGGCGCGCCGATCGGACCGGCGTTCTGCAGGACGATCACCGAATCCGCCGTGACCGGCAGGTCGTCCCGATCGATGCGCGCCTTGAGGTCGGGATAGTCGCGGAAGACGAGCGCGGGGCCGGTGTGCTGCCGCAGCCGCGGTTCGGCGGCGAGGTGCTTGATCACGCAGCCGTCGGGCGCGAGGTTGCCGCGCAGGACCGCCATGCCGCCTTCGGATGCCAACGCGCCGTCGCGCGGCCGGATCACCTGGTCGTCGAGCACCTCCGCTCCGTCGATGGCCTCGCCCAAGGTCTTGCCGACGACGTTGAGGCAACCGAGGTCGAGCAGGTCGCGGATGCGGCCGAGCAGCGCCGGCACGCCGCCGGCGTCGTGGAAGTCCTCCATGAGGAACTTCCCGGTCGGCCGCATGTCCGCCAGCAGCGGCGTGCGCCGCGAGACACGGTCGAAGTCGTCCAGCGTGAGCTTCGTGCCGGCGCGTCCGGCGAGCGCGATGAGATGGACGATGGCGTTGGTCGATCCGCCGATGGCCATCAGCGTCGTGACCGCGTTCTCGAAGCCGGCACGGGTGGCGATCATCGACGGGCGGATGTCCTGCCAGACCATCTCGACGGCGCGCCGCCCGCAGGCCACGGCGAGGCGCGAGTGCGCCGATTGGACCGCCGGGATGGACGCGGCCCCGGGGAAGATGAAACCCAGCGCCTCGACCACGCACGCCATCGTGGCCGCGGTGCCCATCGTCATGCACACGCCGGGCGAGCGGGCGATGCCGTCCTCGATCTCGCGCCAGGCGTCGCAGCCGATCTTCCCGGCGCAGCGCTCGGCCCAGAACTTCCACGCGTCGCTGCCGCTGCCCAGGGTCTCGTTGCGCCAACGTCCCTTGAGCATCGGGCCCGCGGGAAGGAAGACGCAGGGCAGGTCCATCGTCAGCGCGCCCATGAGCAGCGCCGGGACGGTCTTGTCGCACCCGCCCATCAGCACCGCGCCGTCGATGGGATGGCAGCGCAACGTCTCCTCGACCTCCATCGCGGTGAGGTTCCGGTAGAGCATCGACGTCGGCTTCATGAACTGCTCGCTCAGCGACATCACGGGCAGCTCGACCGGGAAACCGCCCGCCTGCCAGACGCCGCGCTTCACCTGCTCGGCGCGCTCGCGCAGATGCGAGTGGCAGGTGTTGAGGTCGCTCCAGGTGTTCAGCAGGGCGATGACCGGTTTGCCGGCGAAATCCTCGGTGTCGAAGCCCATGCCCTTCGTGCGCGAGCGGTGGCCGAAGGACCGGAGGTCGTCGGGACCGAACCAGCGATGGCTGCGGAGGTCCTCAGGACGTTTGCGCGCGGCGGATGACATGGCGTGGTGGGGAGCACGCTAGGTGCGGAGCCCAAAGTTCAAAGCTCAAAGCTCAAGGGAACGGGTGGCCGGCACATCCCGTGGTCGCGCCTGCAGCTCTTTCGGCAACGTGCTGCCGGCATCTTGCCGGCAGGGGCGACGTAGCGAAGTGATCCGAGCACGGGCACGAACGCTTTCGGGTCATCGGTAGCCCTGCCGGAGGGACGCCCGCAGCACGCTAAAGACTGCCGCTCGGGTGGCTCGCTCGACCGATGGCCGGGAACGGGGCGCTGGTCGCTCTCCGAAGCATCGGATTCCACGCTTTCGGCTTTGAGCTTCGCCGTCCGCTCCGCTGTCATCGGCCGGTGGACCCCCTGCTCATCGTGCTCGCCGGCACGGCCGTCATGGTGACGTGTCTCATGGCTTTCCGGCTGCACGCGTTTCTCTCGCTCGTGGCCGGGGCCTTGGTCGTCTGCTTGCTCACCCCCGCGCCGACGCGGCAATGGCAGGCGCTCCGGGCCGGTGCCGTCCAAGTCGCGCGCACGGATGTCGCCACCGGTGAGGTCTCCTTCCCGCCCAGATCGAAACCGCCGGCGGAAGGGCGCGTGCGTTTGTTCACGCAGCGAGCGGACGGACCGGCCCCGTTGGCGACGGCCTTGCTGCTGCGGCAGCAGGACGGCGACCACGCCGTCTGGCGGTTGAGCGAAACAGGCCTATCGCAACTCCCCGCGGACGCCCTGTGGCTCGCTCCTGTGGCCGCTTGGGAGGCCGCGGTGGCCCAGAGCCGGCGGCATCCGCTGGAAGTGGTCGCGGACGGCTTCGGCGACACCTGCCGCGGCATCGGGTTGCTCATCGTGCTGGCGTCGGTCATCGGCCAATGCCTGACCGAGAGCGGCGCGGCGGACCGCATCGTGCGCTGGATCCAAGCGAGCTTGGGAGAGCCGCGCGCCTCGCAAGGGTTCGCGTTGAGCGGCTTCCTGCTCGGCATCCCGGTGTTCTTCGACACGGTGTTCTATCTGCTCATGCCGCTGGGCCGCGGGTTGGCCGCGCGCACGGGCCGGGATTTCCTGCTCTACACACTCAGCATCGTGGCCGGCGCGACGATGGCGCACTCGCTGGTGCCGCCGACGCCGGGACCGCTCTTCGCCGCGCAGGCGTTCGGCGTGTCCGTCGGCACGATGATGGCGGGCGGATTGGTGGTGGGCGGATTGCCCGTGCTCGCGGGCTTGGCCTATGCGAGGTGGGCGAACCGCCGCTGGCCCGTCCCGCTGCGGCCAGTGGGCGGCGAGGGTGGAAGCGACGCGCCTGCGCCGGTCGTCCGCCCGCCGGACACGCTTCCGTCGCTGGGGATGTCCATCCTACCGATCCTCCTGCCCGTCTCGTTGATCGCGGCGAGCGAATCCCTCAAGGCGTTCGCGCCGGCGACGGCGGCGAACGGGTGGGCCGAAACCGTCCACTTCCTCGGCCAGACGCAGATGTCGCTGCTGCTCGGGACCATCGTGGCGGTGTTGGTGCTGGTCCGGCAGAACGGCTGGCGTTGGAGGGTGCTCAAGGATGCGCTGGCTCCGGCCGTTGCGAGCGGCGGGGTGATCC
>JANNAJ010000102.1:0-4285 GCA_031384285.1 Verrucomicrobiota bacterium | reverse complement strand
CCGACCGGGCCGCCGTCGGGCCGGAGCACGGCGATCTTGGTGTCGAGCGGCGAACCCCGCCGCGCGGCCGTGGTCTCGAGGACGTAGGTGATGCCTTTGCGGGCATCGAAGGCGAAATGGTCGACGTCGCCATCCCTGCCGATGCGACCGTTCACGGACGATGGCACGGGGATCTTCTGCGCCTGCGCCGCGGTGTCGTTCGGTTCGGTCTCCCGCGGCGCGGCCGACCCGGTGACGATCACCTTCCACGCGCGCCGCGACCGCAGCTCCGATGCCGGCGCGGGCAGCCCGGTCTCGCCCGGCGCACCGGTCTTCAGCGTCGCCCGGCCGCCGTCGGGCAGGTTCGGGCCCGCGAGCTCCAAGGTGGTCTCCGCGTCGGCCGGAACGCTGGCCGGGAACACGCCGGTCACCATCGGCAGCGCACCGACGCTCAGACGATAGAAATGCCCGGGCGACCCGCGGAGCATCTGCTCGGCGACCCGGATGATGTAGCTGCCTTCGGTCGCGAAGGTGTGCGCGACCCACGGATCGTCGTCGCCGTCGAAGGAATCGTTCTTCGCGAGCACCTTCCCGCCGGCATCGAGCAGGGTGAGCGCGAAGTCGCCTTGCGAACCGATCGCTTTCGCGGCGAGGTCGAACACGAGCGTCTGCCCGGCCTTGGCGGTGAAGCGATGCTCGCCCGTCTGGCCGGGCTGCGCGATGGCGCCCCACACGGACACGGCTTCCGCCGGCAACGGACCGTCGCCGGTGCGCTGCGGCAGGTCGTCCACCCAGATCTTCACCCGTCCGGAATCGCCGGCCGGGGTCTGCACCTGGATCTCCCACGGACCGCGTGGTTCATCCCAGTCGGGCGACAGCTCGATCCAACGTTCCGCGCCGTCCTTTTCCGGTTCCATCGCGGCGATCACCGTCCCGCGGCGCACGATGGCGACGGTCGCATCGGCGAGGTTCTTCCCGACGAGCCGGACGCGCGAGCGGACGCCGCGCTGGATCCCGCGCGGCTCGGTGCCTTGGAGCTCCGGTCTCGGCGGCGCGGCCGGCCGGCCGTCGGCGGCGTCGTAGTAGCCGAGAGATCCGTCGAGACGGCCGACCGCGAGGGTCTTGCCGTCGGGCGAGAAGCCCGCGGCGGTCGGCCAATCGGTCTGCTTCTCCAGCGCGGTCCGTTCGTCCCACTCGCCGTCGGTCCGAAAGATCTTCACCGAACGGTCGTCCGCGGCGGAAAGCAGAGACCGTCCGTCCGTGCTGAATCGCAGCCGCAGGATGGCGCCCTCGTGCGCGAACTTCGCGAGCGTCAGCTTTCCCGAGCCCTCCTTGGCGTCGGTGCCCACCGAGTAGACGCGGATGCGGTTGTCGCCGCCGCCGGTGACGAGCTGCCGGCCGTCGGGCGACCAAGCCACGGCGTTCAGTTCCTTCAGCGCCTGTCCGAACGTCTCGAGCCGCTCGCCGGTGGCGACGTCGTAGAGCTTCGCCGTGCGGTCGGCGCTCGCGCTGGCGAGAACCTTGCCGTCGGGCCGGAACGCGAGGTCGTAGATCGCGCCCTGGCTCGCGGTGATGGTCTTGCGGACGGAGCCGTCCGCGACGTCCCAGAGCCGGATGGAGTAGTCGTAGCTGCCGGTCGCCAACGTGCGTCCGTCGGGCGAGACGGCGACGGCGTGGAGCGCGTCGCGATGCCCCTCGAAGACCCGGATGATCGCGCCGGTCCGGACATCCCATTGCCGCACCTCGCCGGAGATCCCGGGATCGCCCGCTGCCGCGAACACGGACCGATCGTCCGGAGCGAACGCGATGGCGTTCACCGCACCGTGCGCGCCGCCAAGGACGCGGACGACCGAGCGGGAATCCACGTCCACCAGGTCGACCTCGCCGTGCCGGGCGACCGCGAGGAGCTTCTCCGGAGCCGAGAAGGCCAGCGCATGGATGCTCCGGCGGGGCTCGACCTTGGGTGCGATCTTCGGCACCACGATCTCGGCGGCTTTGGCGCCGGCCTTCGGCGCGGGCGCGCCGGCATCGATCCACGCCCGGAAAAGAGCGATCTGCTCAGGCTTGAGCTTGTCGCGTTTGCCCGGGGGCATGAACTGGTTCTTCCCGGTCTTGCCCCAATCGCCGAGCAGCGCCTTCACGAGCAACGAATCCGCGGATCTGCCGGGAACGACGACCGCGCCGCTCTCGCCGCCTTTCATGAGGTCCGGATGCGACTCGAGCACGAGCCCGCCTTCCGGATCCTTCGCGCCGTGGCACTCGACGCAATGCTGCTGGAGCAGCGGTTCGATATCTGAGAACCCGGTCGCGGCGGCGGCCGGGAGGAGGAACAACAAAGACGCGAAGGCGCGAAGCGCAGGAGCGCGGGCGGCCCGCCGGCGCGGATGGAGTGACGGGTGCGGCATGGCAAGTGGCTTAGACATCGTCCGGCTTTCCTTCAAGATCATCGTTTCGCTCGGATACCCGCGCGGGCGGGCCGCCCGCGCTCCTGGCTCAATGGTTGAAGAGGAATTCTTTGCTGCTCAGCAGCGCCCAATAGAGGTCCTCGACCGCGGCGCGAAGCTGCTTGGGGTCCGGTGAGTCGAGGGCCGCGGCCAGCTGGGTCCGCTCGCGGTCGGAAGGCTTCCGCGCCAACGCGGACAGGTAGGCCTCGTCCACGATCTTGCCCGGCGCTTGGTCGGCCGAACACTGGCGGGCGACCACGTTGTCCGGCGCCTGGAGCTTGCGGTTGAGCGTGTCGCCGTTGGCGAGGTGGAGCACCTGCGCGACGCTCGGCTCGCTGGACCGCTCGCACTCGCAGGTCTGCAGTCGGTCGGGACGGCCGAAATTCTTCAGGAAATAGCTCTGCACGAAATTGTCGGGCAGCTGGAGCGCGCGGAAGCCGGCCGGGTACAGGTCGTCGCGCTTCTGGCCGGGCGGCGCATCGGGCCGGAACTCCGTCGGAGTGCCGGTGACCTGGCTCATCGCGTCGAGGATGACCTCGGCCATCAGGCGCTTCGGATAATAGCGGCTGTAGAAGCGCGTGTCGGCGGCGTTGCCGGGCAACGGCTGGCTGCTGCGCTGGTAGGTGGAACTGCGCAGGATCTCGCGCATCAGCGCCTTCAGATCGAAGCGCTGGTCGGCGAGATAGGTCGCAGCGGCGGCGAAAAGTTTCTCGTTGCTGGCCGGATTGGTGACGCGCAGGTCGTCCACCCGCTCGACCAGGCCGACGCCGAAGAAGTTCGCCCAGACCCGGTTCACGATCGCCTTGGCGAAGTAGGGGTTTTCGCGCGACACCAGCCAATCGGCGAGCGCGGCCCGGCGGTCGCCGCGGGCATCGGGCGGGACCGGTCGGCCATCGAGCGGCCTCGGCGGTTGCGGTTTCCCGGTGCGCGGCTGGACCAGGTCGCCGGAATCCGATGCGACGAGCAGGCGCTCGCCTTCGCCCCGGCCGTTCTTGGCCCGGACGCGGGAGAAGAGGTTCGCGAGGGCGTAGTAGTCGTCGTTCGTCCACTTCTCCATCGGATGGTTGTGGCACTTCGCGCAGCCGACGCTCATGCCGAGGAAGGCCTGGGTGGTCGTCTCCGCCATGAGACGCGGGTCGTCGTGGAGGATGAAGAAGTTGCCCGCGCCGTGCTCCAGCGTGCTGCCCTGCGCGGTGACGAGATCGCGCACCATCACGTCCCACGGCGTGCCGGCCTCGACGTTCTGGCGGATCCACGCGTGGTAGGCCCTCGCGGCGCGCGGCGGGAGCTTGGCGGAATTGACCAGCAGCAGATCGCTCCACTTGTAGGTCCAGTAATCGACGAACTCCGGCGAGGCGAGCAGCCGCTCGATGGCGCGGTCGCGCTTGTCCGGGCCGACGTCGTCGAGGAACGCCCGCACCCGCTCCGCGGAAGGCAACATGCCGACCGTGTCGAGATGGGCGCGGCGCAGGAACTCGCCGTCGGTGGCCGGCGGGCTGGGCGGGAGGTCGAGCTCCTGCAGCTTCGCGGTGACCAGTTCGTCGATGAAGTTCCGCTTCCGGACCTCCGCGAAGACCGCGGCCGGGACGCCGTTGGTGAACGGCGACGTGATGGACGCCACCGCCATCTGGCTGAGGTACCAGGCGCTGACGGGGCCTTCGCCGAAGCCCTGGACCGTGGCGACCCCGCCGTCGTCGACGTTGACGACCTGCGCGTTCGCAGCGGTGAACTTGGCCCAGCGCGTGACGTCCTCGACGCGCCCGTCGCTGAACGTCGCGCGGACCGTCAGCGCCTGCGTGGCGCCGGGCTTGAGCGTGGAGTGCTCCGGCAGGACCTCGATGCGGGTCATGCGCGCATCGGCG
>JANNAJ010000078.1:0-7478 GCA_031384285.1 Verrucomicrobiota bacterium | reverse complement strand
CGGCCCCGCTCCCCAAAATGCACCTTGCCCGACCTAGGTCGGTTGTTACGGTGACGCCACGATTTTTGGGGCGACCACCGGCGACGGTGGCGTTTCTGTTTAACGGCTCTGCAGTCCTCCACAACCCGCACGCGTGAAGATCTTCTCCGGCAACTCCAACCCCGAACTGGCCAAGGCCATCTGCGCCAGCATCGGCGTCCCCCTCGGTCAATGCACGGTCAGCGCCTTCCCCGACGGCGAGACGTTCGTGAAGATCGACGAGAACGTGCGCGGCGAGGACTGCTTCGTCCTGCAGTCCACCAGCAACCCGACCAACCACCATCTGATGGAGATGTTCATCATGATGGACGCGCTCCGTAGGGCCAGCGCGAGCCGCATCACCGCGGTCCTGCCTTTCTACGGCTATGCCCGCCAGGACCGCAAGGACCAGCCCCGGGTGCCCATCACCGCGAAGCTCGTCGCGAACCTGCTCGTCGCCGCCGGCGCGAACCGTGTGCTCACCATGGATCTCCACGCGCAGCAGATCCAGGGGTTCTTCGACATCCCGGTCGACCATCTCTACGCCGCGCCCGTCATCTACGAGCACCTGCACAAGCGGGACGTGACCAATCTCGTCGTCGTCAGCCCCGACGTCGGCGGCCTCAAGATGGCCTACGCCTACGCCCAGCAGCTCGACGCCGAGCTGGCCATCGTCGCCAAGCGCCGCAAGAGCCCGACCGAGACCGAGGCCACCGCCGTCATCGGCGACATCGCCGGCAAGAACGTGCTCCTGGTGGACGACCTCACCGAGACCGCCGGCACGCTGGTCAACGCCGCCGCCCTGCTCAAATCGCGCGGTGCCGAGAAGATCCTCGCCTGCGTCTCCCACACCCTCCTGAACGATCTCGGCATCGAGCGGTTGAAAAACTCGAGCATTGACGAACTGATAACGACCGATACTGTGCGCCGCTCTGCGATCGACGGGGTGAACATAACCACGCTGTCCGTGGCCGGCCTGTTGGGTGAGGCGATCAAGCGCATCCACAGCAATTCGTCGGTCACATCGCTGTTCGAGTTTAAGGGCGGACGGACCAGTTGATCTGGCGTCGGCTGATACGACTGATATGAAATCTGCAGCTCTGAGCGCGCATCCGCGCACGTTGTCCCGCCGCAAAGGGTCCACCAAACTCCGTTCCGGCGGCCGCATCCCCGCGGTCATCTACGGCAAGCACAACCCTCCGCAGAACCTCGAGGTGGACGCGAAGCAGTTCGACCTCCTGGTCCACCACGCCCACACCGAGATCATCCTGGTCGACCTCTCCGTCGCCGGGGATGCGAACGCCAAGCGTCTCGCCATCGTCCAGGACGTGCAGCACCACCCCCTCTCGGGCGCGCCCCTGCACATCGATTTCCATGAGGTGAAGCCGGACGAGTTGGTGATCATCGAGGTCCCCGTCGAGTCCACCGGCATCCCCGACGGCGTCCAGAACGCCGGCGGCACCCTGGAGCACGTCCGCTTCCGTCTCAAAGTGCGCTGCCTCCCCGGCGACCTGCCCGAGCAGATCACGGTCGATGTCAGCCACCTCAAGGTGAACCAGACGCTCCACATCGGCGAGGTCATCGCCCCGGCCGGCGTCGAGCTGCTGGGCGACAAGAAGATCCCGGTGTTCGCCGTGGCAGCCGCGGTCACCGAAGAGATCGCCACCGCCGCGGCAGCCGCCGCGGTCGACGGCAAGCAGCCCGAGATGATCAAGGAGAAGAAGGAAGACGGTGCTGCTCCTGCCGGCGACAAGAAGGCCGCCGACAAGAAGAAGTAGTAGTCTTTCCGCGGGCGGGCTCCGTGAGGACGGCGCCCGCCTTTCCCGGCCGACGTGAGCGCCTTTGGATTGATCGTCGGCCTCGGGAACCCCGGGAAGGAGTACCGGGACACCCGTCACAACGCCGGATTCATGCTGGCCGACCGCCTCGTCGACAAATGGGGCGGACAGTGGCGGACCGAGAAGAAGTTCTTTGCAGAGCTGGCCGAATGCGGGTTCGAGGGGCGCAGGTACATCCTGTGCAAGCCGACGACCTACATGAACGCCAGCGGAGAAGCGGTGGCGAAGGTGGCTTTGTTCCACAAGGTGGCGCCGGCGGAGACGCTGGTGCTGGTGGACGACGCGGATCTCCCTTTGGGGACGGTCCGGCTCCGGGGTGAAGGAAGCCCCGGCGGACACCATGGATTGGAGTCGATCGAGCAACATCTCGGGACCCGGGGCTATCCCCGGCTGAAGCTCGGGATCGCCAGGCCGCGGCCGGAAGTGCGTGATATCGCGGGCCATGTGCTCGGCCGCTTCCAGGCGGAGGAACTGCCCTTGTTGGGGAAAGTTCTCGCCCGGGCGGAACGTCAGGTCGGATGCTGGGCCTCGGAAGGTTTGGCGAAAGCGATGAGTTTGTACAACGGTGCGGTCAGTTGACCGGGCCGGAGAAAAATTGCAGAATCGAAAGGACAACGCTGTGAAACGTTACGAAGGACTGTTCATCTTGAATCTCGCTGGCAAAGAAGAGGGCCTCGGCGAAGCCGTCGACAAGCTCAAGGCCGAGATCAGCTCCGCGGGTGGCAAGGTCGAGACCATCCAGAAGATGGACAAGAAGTCGTTCGTCCGCGTCACCGACAAAAAGGTGACCGCCGGACATTACGTCAACGTCATCTTCGAGGGCGGCCCCGGCGTCATCCCTGCCATCCAGTCGAAGATCAAGCACACCGAGGAGATCTACCGCGCCTTGTTCACCGAGGCCGGCAAGACCCCGATCGTCGCCCAATAACCCTCTCCCCGGAGGCCGCCATGGCCAATTTCATCAAAGTCATCCTCGCCGGGAACCTCACCCGCGACCCGGAACTCCGTTACACCCCAAAGGGCACGGCGGTGGCCAAGCTCGGCTTGGCCGTCAACCGCTCTTGGACCACGGAGACCGGCGAGAAGCGCGAGGAAGCCACGTTCGTGGACGTGGATGCCTTCGGGAAGCAGGCCGAGGTCATCTCCCAGTACCTCCGCAAGGGACGCTCCCTCCTCGTCGAGGGACGCCTCCGGCTCGAGACCTGGGACGACAAGGCGACCGGCGCGAAACGCAGCAAGCTCGGCGTCGTCCTCGAGTCGTTCTCGTTCTTGGACAGCGGCAACCGGGAAGGCGGCGGCGGCGGCGCTCCCCAAGCCGGGGCCGCGCCCGCTCCGCGCCCTCAACGCCCTGCTCCTAGCGCTCCGGCTCCGGCCTCCCAGGACGGACCGCCGCCCGATGACGACGATGTCCCGTTCTGAACGCACCTTTCCGGTCCCCGATCAACTTCAACCCCCCCGATTTTTTTCGCTCGTATGGCCAAAACTGAACTTATCCTTGTCAAGCCCGTGGTCGGCCTTGGCGGTGAATCCGACCAAGTGACCGTGGCCGCCGGCTACGCCCGCAACTATCTCGTGCCGCACGGCATCGCGATCCCCGTCAACGCGGGCAACAAACACCGCTTGGAGAAGCTGCGCAAGCAGCGCGCCGAGCGCGAGACCAACGACCTCAACGCCATGTCCGAGCTCGGCAAGAGCCTGAGCAAGGTCACGCTGACCATCGGCGTGAAGACCGGCGAGGACGGCAAGATGTTCGGCGCGGTCACCTCCGGCACCATCGCAGACGCGATCAAGACCCAGCTCGACGTCGCGCTCGACAAGAAGAAGATCCATCTCGAGAAGCCCATCCACACGCTGGGCGAGCACGAGATCGAGCTGCGCCTGCACGCCGACGTGAAGAGCAGCCTCAAGATCATCCTCAAGAGCACCAACCCGCTCCCCGAGGTCAAGGCCGAGGAGAAGCAGGAAGCGCCGCACACCGAGAAGCGCGGCCGTCGCAACGCCGGTGCCGAGGAAGCCTCCAAGGCCACGAAGGCGAAGTAAGCGGCATCATCGCATCTCCAAGAAGGCAGGCACCCCGGTGCCTGCCTTTTTGCTTTGGCGCAGGATGCTCCCCGGAAGCGGCACGCTCCCGCTGGGGATAACCTGTGCACGGTTTGCAGGAACCCGCGTTTGCGTGCGCGGCCCCCTTCCCCCGTAATCCCCCCCGCACTTTTCCCGCACCGATGTTCAACGACACCGAAGGCACCGCCCCCGGCGCCGATTTCAAGAAACCCCGCCGCCAGAAGGCTTCGGCCGCGGTCGACCTCTCCAAGCTCGACCGCCTCCCGCCGCACTCCATCGAGGCCGAGCAGGGCGTCCTCGGCTGCGTGCTGCTCTCGCCCACCGAGAGCCTCGGCCTCTGCCTCGAGAAGATCAAGTCCGGCGCCGAGGTCTTCTACGACCTCCGCCACCAGACGCTCTTCGAGCACTTCGTGGCGATGTACGACGGCAAGCTCCCGATCGACCTCATCACCGTCCAGCAGCGCCTCAAGGACGTGAACCAGCTGGACGGTGTCGGCGGCCTCGCCTACCTGAGCAGCCTGATGGATGCCGTGCCCAGCGCGGCCAACCTTTCGTACTACCTCGACATCGTCCGCGAGAAGCACGTGCTCCGGCGGATGCTCCAGGCCTGCACCCAGGTCCTCGGCCGCGTCCACGAGCACGAAGGCGACGTCGATTCCCTCCTCGACGAGGTCGAGCGCGACATCCTCAAGATCAGCCAGGACCGCGAAGCCGTCGCCAACCGCGGCATGAAGGAGCTCGTCCGCGGCGCCATCGCGATGATCGAGGACTATCATCAACGCGCCGGCGGCCTCACCGGCATCGGCACGGGCTTCACCGACCTCGACAAGATGACCAGCGGCATGCACGAGGGCGAGATGATCGTCCTCGCGGCGCGGCCCTCGATGGGCAAGACCTCGCTCGCGATGAACATCGCCGAGCACGTCGTCATCAACGAGGGGCTCCCCGTCGGCGTGTTCAGCCTGGAGATGACCTCCGAGTCGCTGGTCATGCGCATGCTGTGCTCGCTCGCCCGGGTCAACGGCCGCTCGATCCGCGACGGCTTCCTCGCCGAGGCCGACATGCGCAAGCTCACCGGCGCCGCCTCCAAGATGGCCAAGGCCGCGCTGCACATCGACGACACACCCGGCCTCTCGATCCTCCAGCTCCGCGCCCGCGCCCGCCGCATGTGGCAGCAGCACGGCATCCGCGTCTTCATCATCGACTACCTCCAGCTCCTCCACTCCTCGTCCAAGAAGGCCCAGGACAACCGCCAGCAGGAGATCGCCGACATCTCCAACGGCGTGAAGTCCCTCGCCAAGGAGCTCAAGTGCCCGGTGATCGTGCTCAGCCAGTTGAACCGTGAGCTCGAGAAGGACAAGAGCCGCAAACCCCGCCTCTCCGACCTCCGCGAATCCGGCTCCATCGAGCAGGACGCCGATGTCGTCGCCCTGCTCTACAAACCGAGCACCGAGGACGACGAAGACGCCGGGACCGAGCGCCAGCCGCAGGACGTCGTGCCGGTGAACCTGCTCATCGCCAAGCAGCGCAACGGCCCGACCGGCGACGTGCGGCTCTCCTTCCTCAAGGGCTACACCCGCTTCGAGAGCGCCGCGAAGATCAGCGACGAGGACGTCGGCTGAGCCGCCGAGGCCCGGGACGACGACCGCACCGGTGTCCGCCACCTCCCGCCGCACAGGCGTGCGGCGGCCCTGCTTGCCGCTCGGGGGCCGCCGACGGTAGCGTCCCTTCCACATGAGCGCACTCCTGTTGGTTGGCGGCCGGGTGATCGACCCGGCATCCGGTCTGGACCAAGTCGCGGACGTCCTGCTGAAGGACGGCCGGATCGCAGCCATCGGCACCGGGCTCGCCGCGGACGGCGCGGAACGCATCGACGTCACGGGCAAGGTCGTCTGCCCCGGGCTGATCGACCTGCACGTCCATTTCCGCGAGCCCGGCCAGACGAAGAAGGAGGACATCCTCACCGGATCGAAGTGCGCGGCCCGCGGCGGCTTCACCACCGTCGTCTGCATGCCGAACACCTCGCCGTCGATCGACAACGCCGGCACCGTCGCCCTGATCCAGGAACGCGCCCGCAACGCCGCCGTGCGCGTCGAGATCACCGGCGCGCTGACCAAGGGGATCGCCGGCGAAGAGCTCGCCCCGATCGGTTCGCTCGCCAAGGCCGGTGTGGTCGCGCTCACGGACGACGGCCATTGCATCCAGAACAACGAGCTGATGCGCCGCGCCTGCGAGTACGCGCGGATGTTCGGCCTGCCGGTGATGGACCACTGCCAGGACCACGGCCTGGTGACCGATGGCGTGATGCACGAGGGCTACCGTTCCGCCGAACTCGGTCTCCGCGGCTGGCCCGCCGCCGGCGAGGAGATGATCGTCGCCCGGAACATCCTGCTCGCGGAGCAGACGGGCACGCACATCCACTGCCAGCACATGAGCAGCGCGGGGAGCATCCGGCTGTTGCGCGAGGCGAAGTCCCGCGGCGTGCCGGTCTCCGGCGAAGGTTGCCCGCACCACTTCACGCTCACCGATTCCTCCATCGCCGGGAGCGACGAGTTCTGGAAAGCCGACGGCGCGGACATCGCCAGGCAGTTCTTCGGGAACGATCCCCTGCCCTCCTGGCCGGCCTACCACACGCACTTCAAGATGAACCCGCCCCTCCGCACGGCGGCCGACCGGGAAGCGATCCTGGCCGGGTTGGCGGACGGCACGCTGGAGATCATCTCGAGCGACCACGCGCCGCACACCGAATCGGAGAAGGACGTGGAGTTCGATTACGCGCCCTTCGGGATCCTCGGCCTGGAGGTCGAGCTCGCGCTGTCGCTGATGGCCCTTCACCATACCGGACGCCTGCCGCTGCCCGCGCTGCTCGCCAAGTTGACTAGCAATCCTGCCAAGCTGCTGCGCTTCACCGACGGCCGCGGCGAGCTGCGGATCGGCGGCATGGCGGATGTCACCGTCTTCGACCCGGATGCCGGGTGGGTGAGCCGTCGCGAGGAGACCGAGAGCAGATCGCGGAACAACCCGTTCCATGGCTGGAACCTCAAAGGCAAGGTGACGCTCACCATCGTGGGCGGCGCAATCGCCTGGCGCGGCTGAACCGGGACCGAGGCGACCTCACCTCCGTGACAGATCACAACTGAGACCACGTGCTGGGACACCGGTCGCATGGGGCGCACTGGAAAGTCCGCCCGGCAGAGCGTGACCCCGCGTCGCGTCCGCGTCCCAGCATTCCACTTCGGATCGCGGCTTCGACAATGTGCGGGGTTGTCCCTCGGCAGGCGCCGACGGTAGCTTCTCAGCCGATGAGCAAGCCTGCCTGCCCGATGTGCGAGATGGCCGATGTCCTGGAACGCCCCGGGCGCTGGGAATGCGTGACCTGCGGGCACGAGTGGGACCGCGAGCCGGAACCCGAGGCCGCGGCCGGCCCGCGCGTGGTCAAGGACGCCCACGGCAACGTGCTCGCCGACGGCGACGTGGTGATGCTCATCAAGGACCTGCCGCTGAAAGGATCGTCGCAGGTGCTCAAGGGCGGCACCAGATCGAAGCCGATCCGCCTCGTCG
>JANNAJ010000065.1:0-7217 GCA_031384285.1 Verrucomicrobiota bacterium | reverse complement strand
AACCGCCGGCGGGCACGGTCACCGTGTTGGTGTCCGCGGCCACGACTTGCCCGTTGGCGTAGAGCCCGATGACGTATCCTGGAAAGGTCACTCCGGCAGCCACGCCGACATCCACGCTCAATCGGTAAGTCCGTCCGGCTTGGAACGTGTCGGCGAGCGTCTGGCTGATGTAGCCGACCCAGTTGATGAACGCGCAGTTCTGCCCGTCCGGGTTGCCGTTGGGGAAATATCGCGAACCGCGGTAGTTGATGGTGCCCGCGGTGATGGGACGCGTCGGAGAGGTCCCGTTCCAACCCGGGATCGCGTTGGTGGAATAGAACCCGATGGCGAGGCTCGGGACTCCCGGGAACGTCGAATAATGGTTCAGCAGCAGATGGCCGGAGGCGTCGAAGAAACCGGTGTCGGTGCCGGTCAACGCCTCGAAGCTCGGGTTCACCACAGGCAGCGCGACGCTCGCGGGAGCCTCGACCGTCAGCCGAACGTTGTCGAAGTCGGTCTGGTCAGGCTTGAGATCGGGCAATCCCAGCCGGATCTCGATCGGGGCACCGATGAAGGGCGAGTCCTCCGGTAGGGCGACAACCACGGTCGCGGTCGCGAACCTGCCGCTGGCCACGGTCACAGAGTTCGTGTCCGCGGCCACGGCTCGCCCGTTGGCGTAGAGCCCGATGAAGTATCCCGGAAAACCCACTCCCGCCGGTGCCCCGACATCCACGCTGAGCCGGTAGGTGCGGTTGGCTTGGAATGTGTCCGCCAAGGTCTGGGTCAGTTGTCCCTTCGCGGAGAACGACGCATTGATCCAAGCCGTGTTCTTCCCGTCGGTGACGCCGCTTGGGAACTGCGCGGCCGAAGGATTGAAGGTTCCCGCCGAGCCGGAACCGGACCAGCCAGGGAGCGCGTGGGCGCTGTTGAACCCGGTGCCGTCGGCGAAATCGAAGGCTGAGTAGTGGCCGTCCCGCAGATGGCCGTCCGCGTCGAAATGGATCGGGTCCGTCCCGGTCAACACCTCGAAACTGGGATTGACCACCGGCAGTGGCACGGCTGCCGCCTTTGGACGGAGGCCGCCTGAAAGACCGAGCAGCAGGACGAGAACGAAAAACCGCCAGCGCAGCATGTTCATGGGGAAAAGGTTCAGTTGAGTATTTTTATAACAGACCCGAGCGGCCCCCCGTTGTCGAGGGCTATCCCGCTTCGCTGAGCGGGCAGCGGGCGGTATTCCCTTGGTGACGACGGGCCTCCCCGCCTAGCTTCCCCCGCGCCAAATCACGTGATGAAAGTGGTGATCCTTTGCGGTGGTCTCGGCACGCGCTTGCGCGAGGAGACCGAATACCGGCCCAAGCCCATGGTGCCGGTCGGCGGCCGGCCTATTCTGTGGCACCTCATGAAGCTCTACGCCCGCCACGGGCACAAGGAGTTCATCCTCTGTCTCGGCTACAAGGGCGAGGTCATCAAGGACTACTTCCGCAACTACCTGTGGAACACCTCCGATGTGACGCTGAAACTCGGGCGGAACCCCCAGATCCGGTACCACTCCAACCACGACGAGGAGGACTGGACGGTCACTTTGCTGGAGACCGGGCTCGAGACCCAGACCGGCGGGCGCCTGCGACGGGCGCTTCCGTTCGTCGAGGACGACACGTTCTTGTTCACCTACGGGGACGGGCTTTCCGACAGCGACATCAACGCCAGCATCGCATTCCATCGCGAGCACGGCGCGGTGGCCACGATGACGGCCGTCAAACCGTCAGGGCGCTTCGGGGAGCTGGCGATGGATGGTCGCACCATCACCGCCTTCCGCGAGAAACCTGAGCAGGAGAGCGGCTACATCAACGGCGGGTTCATGGTCCTCGACAGACGGGTGGCAGGATACCTCGACGACTCGGATACGTGCGTCTTCGAGCGCGGGCCTCTGGAAAGGCTGACCCGCGAGGGCCAGCTGAGGGCCTACTGCCACGATGGCTTCTGGCAGTGCATGGACACCTACCGTGAACAGCAGATGCTCGACCAGATGTGGCGCTCGGGAAACGCCCCATGGAAGGGCTGATAAGCATGGATGCGGCTTTCGGCAACATCTTCGCGGGCAAGCGCGTCCTGGTCACCGGACACACGGGATTCAAAGGCGCATGGCTTTCCGAGTGGCTCCTATTGCTCGGTGCCGAGGTCACGGGATTCTCGCTTCCGAGCCCCACGACGCCATCCCTGCATGGTCAGCTCGCGTTGTCGGGCCGTCTGCGCGAGGTCGTCGGGGATATCCGCGATCCCGTCGCCTTGCGCGCGACGGTCGAAGCGTGCCGTCCGGACTTCGTCTTCCATCTGGCAGCGCAGCCGCTCGTGCGTGCTTCGTATGCGGATCCGGTGGGGACCTTCGACGTGAACGTGCTCGGGACCATCCGGGTCCTCGACGCGTTGCGGACGACGTCGCATCCGTGCTCGGTGGTCTGCGTCACGACGGACAAGTGCTACGAGAACCGTGAATGGCTCTACGGCTACCGCGAGGAGGACCCTTTGGGCGGACACGACCCCTACAGCGCCAGCAAAGCCGCGGCGGAGATCGCGATAGCGTCGTATCGGAGGTCTTTCTTCACCGGGCATCCGGTGCGGGTCGCCAGCGTGAGAGCGGGCAACGTGATCGGCGGTGGTGATTGGGCGGTCGACCGCATCGTGCCGGACAGCATCCGCGCCTTGTCGGCGGGACGCCCGGTCGCGGTCCGCAACCGGCGCGCGACACGGCCGTGGCAGCACGTGCTCGAACCGTTGAGCGGTTACCTTTGGCTCGCTGCACGGCTCGCCGCATCGGAGGTCTACGCCGGCGCCTTCAATTTCGGCCCGTCGCACGACGCCGATCGCACCGTCGAGGAGCTGGTCGCCGAAGTGTTGCGCCACTGGCCCGGCACCTGGGAGGACCACACGCTGCCGGGGGCCGTCCATGAGGCGGGCCGGTTGCAGCTCGCGACCGACAAAGCGCACGCGATGCTGGGTTGGACACCGGCGTGGAAGTTCTCGGAAGGCGTCGCCGCCACGGTCTCGTGGTACCGCGGCGCGCACGAGGACCCGGCGCCGGCCAACATCGCCTCGATGACCCGGGCGCAGATACGCGATTACACGGAGTCGGCCCGCGAAGCGTCCTTGGCTTGGGCCGCACGATCCGCAGCATGAACGCTTTCCTTTGCCGCTCCTGCGGCTCCCCCCATGGCCGGTCGGTCCTCGACCTCGGCCTGCAGCCCCTCGCGAACAACCTTCTCTCCGAGGCCGACCTCGCGAAACCGGAGCCGCGGTTCCCGCTACGCGTCGCGCTCTGCGAAGGGTGCTGGCTGCTGCAGATCACCGATATCGTCCCGCCCGTGGAACTCTTCAGCGAGTACCTCTATTTCTCGTCGTTCAGCGACGCCATGCTGCGGCATGCGGCGGAGGCCGCGGCCGCCCATCTCCGCGACGGGGACCTTGGACGGGAGAGCTTCGTGGTCGAGATCGCCAGCAACGACGGCTATCTGCTGAAGAACTTCGTCGCCGCCGGCGTGCCGTGCCTCGGCATCGAGCCGGCCGCGAACATCGCCAAGGTCGCCGTGGCCGCCGGTGTCCCGACCCTCTCGCGGTTCTTCGGAGTCGAGCTCGCCGCGGAACTGGCGGCACAGGGCCGGCAGGCCGATCTCATCCTCGGCAACAACGTCTTCGCCCACGTGCCGGACATCAACGGCTTCGTCGCCGGTCTCGCCGCGTTGCTGAAGCCGGGCGGTCGGATCGCCCTCGAGTTCCCCTACGCTTGCGACCTCGTGGAGCACGTCGAGTTCGACACCGTCTACCACGAGCACGTGTTCTATTTCACGGCGACGGCGCTGGTGCCGCTCTTTGCTCGTCACGGTCTGGAGATCTTTGACGTGGAGCGGCTGAAGATCCACGGCGGCTCGCTGCGACTGTTCGCGCGGCATGCGGAGCAACGCTCAGCACCCGACGTCCGACGCCCGACGACGACGGAGGCTTCTTTTTATCTCGACCCGAACATGGCTGCGGACCGGTCCGTCGTAGGGCAGACAGTCCTGTCTGCCGGTCCGGGCGGCTTTCCAGCCGCCCGGACGGACACGGGACTCGAAAGTCCCGTGGACCGGCAGGCTGGAAAGCCTGCCCTACGTCCCGGTCCCGAACCGTCATCACGAGTGGCCGCATTGCTTTCCGAAGAAACGGCGAAGGGCGTGGCGTCCACCCGCTACTACGACGATTTCGGCGACCGGGTCCGCCGCATCCGCGACGACCTGCTGGAGTTGCTCCGCCGTCTCAAGGCCGAAGGGCGGTCGATCGCGGCTTACGGCGCATCGGCGAAGGGGAGCACCTTGCTGAACTTCTACGGGATCGGCCGGGAGACCCTTGATTTCGTCGCGGACCGCAGCACGGCGAAGCAAGGCCGGCTGACCCCGGGCAGCCATCTCCCCATCGTCGGACCGGACGAACTGCTCCAGCGGCGGCCCGACTTCGCCCTGTTGCTCACGTGGAACTTCGCGGCCGAGATCCTGAAGCAGCAACAAGCCTATCGCGACGCCGGCGGCAAGTTCATCGTGCCCCTGCCGGAGGTGCGGATCGTCTGACGCCGCGGTTTCGTCCCGAAGCGGGCCGTCATCAAAACCACCATGCGCTTCATCCCGTCGAGTTTGTCCGGAGTGTGGCTGATCGAGCTGGAACCGCGGTCGGACGACCGGGGGTTCTTCGCCCGCACCTACTGCGAGCAGGAGTTCGCTGCGCACGGGCTCGGGACGCGTTGGCCGCAGACCAACCTCACCCGGACGCTCCGTCGCGGGATGGTGCGCGGCATGCACTGGCAGGCGGATCCGAGACCGGAGGTGAAGCTCGTCCGTTGTTCGGCAGGCGCGATCTGGGACGTCGTGGTGGACGTCCGGCCGACGTCGCCGACCTACGGTCGATGGGAATCCTTCGAGCTGACCGCCGAAAACGGCCGCCAGCTCTACATCCCCGGAGGATTCGCCCACGGCTTCCAGTGTCTCGCGGACGGCAGCGAAGTCGCGTACATGATGGGTGAATCTTACGTCCCGGAACTCGCGCGAGGCCTGCGCTGGGATGACCCGAATGTCGGCATCGCCTGGCCTTTGCCAGATCCGTTTCTCTCGGAGCGCGACCGCGGGCTGCCGGGGCTTTCGTGAGACCGATGCGCATCCTCGTCACCGGAGGCAGCGGGTTCCTGGGCTCGGCGTTCACCCGCACAGCGAGCGCCGGAGGCCACGCCGTCGCCGTGCTCTCGCGGACCGCGAGCGGGTCGGCCGATCCGAGGATCGCGCGGTTGTCCGGCGACATCGCTTCGCCCCCGTGGGACGCCATCGAGCGGTTCGAGCCGGATACCTGCGTCCACCTCGCTTGGATCGCGACGCCGGGCGTCTACCTGGAATCTCCGGAGAACCACGATTGGGTGCGCTGGAGCGCCGACTTTTTCTCGAGGCTCCCTGCGGCGGGCGTACGGAGGTCCGTCGCCGTGGGCACGTGCATCGAATACCAGGTCACCGGCCGGCCCTCCCGCGAGGACGAGACGCCGATCTCGCCGTCATCGACCTATGCGCGGTGCAAGCACGAGCTCCATGGCAGGCTCCGCGAAGCTTCGGTAGCGAACGGGGTCCCGCTGGCATGGGCGCGTGTGTTCTATCCGTACGGCGAGGGCGAACACCCGGCGCGGCTGGCCAGCTCGTTGGCGGCGAAGTTCCGGGCGGGCGAAGCGGTGACGCTGAAGACCCCCGGTAGCGTGAAGGACTACATCCACGCCGACGATGTCGCGTCCGCGCTCCTGGCCGTGTCGGCCTGCGGATCCGACGGAACGGTGAACATCGGGACAGGGGAAGGGGTCGCGGTCGGCTCCGTCGCCCGGCAGATCGCGGAGCTCGTCGGGCGTCCGGACCTCCTCCGGATGCCGGAGAGGCCGGTCGCGGATCCGTTGGATCATGTCGTCGCCGACGCAGGACGGCTTCGTTCTCTCGGATGGCGGCCGCAGGTGACGCTTGTGTCCGGCCTGCGCCGGCTGGTAGACGCTGCGCCCCGATGAGACCGCGTCACGACTGCTCAGGCTGCGGAGGTGCTTCGCTCTCCGCTCCCTTCCGTCTGCCGCGCCAACCGGTGGTGCTCGGTCTCTGGTCCGGGGCACGATGAGGGAAGTCATCGGCGACCGACGGGGCGAGCGGCTTCCAGATGCCTGGTCATCCAAGAAATTTCTGCCCCGGCGGCGGCGGCATGGCTATAAACACCGCCCATGAGACCACTCGCAGGCGCGACCATCCTGATCACCGGCGGCACCGGCTCGTTCGGGAACCGGGTCGCCGCGCATCTGCTGGCCCACGGGCCGGCGCAGATCCGCATCTTCAGCCGCGACGAGAAGAAGCAGTGGGAGATGCAACGCGTCTTCCCGCAGTTCCGCTACCTTATCGGCGATGTGCGGGACGCGGACCGCGTGGCGGAAGCGATGCGCGGTGTGGATTTCGTCTTCCACGCGGCAGCCCTCAAACAGGTCCCTTCGTGCGAGAGCTACCCGTTCGAGGCGGTGAAGACCAACGTGCTGGGCTCGCAGAACGTGTGCGCAGCGGCCCGGGCCGCCGGGGTCAAGACCGTGGTGGTGCTCAGCACGGACAAAGCCGTGAAGCCCGTCAACGCCATGGGGACCAGCAAGGCGATGATGGAGAAGCTGGTGTGCAGCCAGGGGCTGGCAGGTGGCGACACGATCTTCTGCTGCGTCCGCTATGGCAACGTGATGGGCAGCCGCGGTTCGGTGATCCCGCTCTTCAAACAGCAGCTCCGCGAGGACCGGCCGCTGACGCTGACCGTGCCCCACATGACGCGGTTCCTGATGACCCTCGATCAATCCGTGGATTTGGTGCTCCACGCGATGACCGAGGCGCGTGGCGGAGAGATCTTCGTCCGCAAGGCTCCGGCCAGCACGGTCCAAGCTTTGGCGGAGGCGATGCGGCTCAAATACAGCCCGCGCGGTGCGGGGCATCCGGTCGAAGTGGTCGGTATCCGGCCCGGGGAGAAGATCCACGAGATCCTCGTCAACGAATACGAGCTCCAAAGGGTCACCGAATCGGCGAGCTACTTCACCATCCACCCGGAGCATCGGATCCCTTCGCAACTGACGGCGCAACCCCTCGGGGCGGAATACACCTCCGAGAACACCCGTCGCTTGGATTCACCCGCGGCGATCGGTGAACTGCTTGATTCGATGGGGCAGGTGGAGTTCT